>JAKFUP010000146.1 GCA_021732625.1 Hyphomicrobiales bacterium | reverse complement strand
GCGCCCGGACTGCGGCTGATCGCGGGCGGGAAATCTTTCGGCGGCCGCATGACATCACAAGCGCAGGCGTTGAAGGCGCTGCCGCACGTCGCCGGTCTGGCCTTCGTCGGTTTTCCGCTGCATCTGGCAAAGAAGCCATCGGCGGATCGCGCCAAGCATCTCTCGGATGTGAGGGTGCCGATGCTGTTTCTGCAAGGCACGCGCGATGAGTTGGCCGAACTGACGCTGCTGGAGCCGGTGATCGCCGGTCTCGGCCAGCGCGCGACACTCAAGACCATCGATGCCGCCGATCACGCCTTCCATGTTCTTGTGCGCAGCGGACGAAAAGACGCTGACGTGTTGCGGGAGCTGGCGCAAAACGTTGCCGAATGGAGCGCAGCGCGTTGAGGAGAATTATCGCGCGGTGACGACGATCTCGCCGTCGACGCCGTTGACGACATTGAAGCCGCGTTCGAACGTCTTGCCTTCGTTGCGCGCGATGGCGCGATACTCGCCTTCGGACAGCACGACACGCGGAAATGCGCCAGTCGATTCCTTGATAACATCGCCGCCGGGCGTAATCACCGACCATGCGGTGTTGGCGAGCGCCTCGCCGCCGCGATCGCTGACCAGCTTCAGCGTGATGACGGCAGCGCGATGGGTAACGATGACGTCGGTCAGTTTGCTTGCAGCCACGCGGATGTCGGAACGCACCACCGAATTGGCGTCACCATAGTTCGAGATGATGTAGTAGGTGCCTTCGGGCAGCAGCACGACATCGGCTGCTGGAATGTTCGACGCCACCGGCGCACGCTCGCCGAGTTCAAACTGGCTGCCCTTGAAAATGTTGAACGTGATCTGGCCCACTGGAATCTTTGTGGTGCCAACGCGGCCTTCGATGCGCAAGCCGCCGGCCGGAAGCTCGAACGATTCGCGGATGGTGTCCTGTTTGAGCGTCACCGTGCGAACCGCGCTGACAAGGCCGAGTGCGGCGTGAACGACGTAGTTGCCCGGCGGCAGCACGATGTTCGGCGTCGGCGAACGCTCCTCGCGGAGCAGCCTGAATTGTCCGGTCGCAGGATCCGGACGGTCGGAGTAGACGCGCCAGATCAGACCGTTGGTGATGACAGGCAAATCCTTGCCGAACTTCGCGGTCAGCGCGAGCACGCCCTGCGTCGTCAGCGGTGCCGGCACGGGCGGCGTGGCGGAAGTGACCGGAGGCTGCACCAGCGGTCCGGGCAGACCCTGCGTCGGCAGGCTCGGAGCGGCACCCGCACCACTCGGCGGCGCTAGACTGATCGCTCCGCCCGGCGCCTGCGGAACCAATGCTGGCGGCACGGGAGCCGGACGATCGGAGAAAAATTGGGCGGCTGCGGGATGCGGCAAGGCCATAACGACAACGAGCGCGAGCGCGCCAACCATTGTCCGCCAATGTGCCGACCGTATGAACAAGGCTTGCCCCACCGCAATCATTGCGAGGTTCTTCACTGAAAACGCGGCAAATTCAAGCCTTGCGAGACCGGCCCGGGTTGCTGCTTCTTTTCGGCCGTTAGCCATCCACCCGAATAAGGGCACGATTCCTGCTCATTTTCATTGGATACGGATATAACTGGCGCAGCGGCCTTCGGGTCGCCATTAGACACGGACAATCGGAGAACAGGCGTTGCTGGAAGGTTTGATCAGGTTCGGGCAAGGCAATGGGGCGGCAGCGGCCGGCGCGGACAAGCAAGCCGGCCCCCGGCGTCCGACCATCGGTCTGGCCCTCGGCGGCGGCGCAGCGCGCGGCTTCGCCCATATCGGAATCATCCGCACCCTGCTCGCCAACGGCATCGTGCCTGACATCGTGGTCGGCACTTCGATCGGCGCCGTCGTCGGCGCATCTTATGCGAGCGGACACCTCGATACGCTGGAAGAGTGGGCGCGCAGTCTGCAGCCGCGAAACATTCTGAGCTATCTCGATATCCGCCTCAACGGATCGGGACTGATCGGCGGCAGCAAGCTCGCGACTCAGCTCGAAGCTTCGTTCGGCAAGATGCTCATCGAGGAATTGCCGTTGAAGTTTGCGGCGATCGCCACCGAAGTGAAGACCGGCCACGAAATCTGGCTCACCCATGGGCGGCTGGTGGATGCCTTGCGCGCGTCCTATGCCCTGCCCGGCATTTTCGAGCCCATGCTGATCGCGGAGCGCTGGCTGCTCGACGGCGCGCTGGTCAATCCAGTACCGGTGTCGGCTGCCCGCGCACTCGGCGCAGAGATCGTGATCGCGGCCAACGTCTCGACCGACGTCATCGGCCACGGCACCACCATCGCCGCACACGGCACGACGCCCGACCTGCCCCATGCCGAACTCGACATGCCGGCTCCCAAGCGCGGTTTCAGCCGGCTGTTCTCGGCGGAAAAAACCGTGAAGCGTGAATTCTTCGGCAGCGCCGGGCGGCCCGGCATCTCGACCGTGATGGTCGATGCCTTCAACATCATGCAGGATCGTATTACGCGCGCGCGTCTCGCCGGCGATCCGCCGGATGTTCTGATTTCACCGCGCGTCGGCCGTATCGGCTGGTTCGACTTTCACCGCGCCGATGAAATCATGGCGCATGGCGCGCGCGCGGCCGAGCGCGCCATCGAGTCGATTCAGGAGTCGATCCAGATCATCGCGCCCGTGGCGAGTGATACGCCGGGAACGAGCCAGACATCGACGCCGTAGCGGCGTGTCATTCCGGGGCGCGCCCTCTTTAGCGCGAGCCCGGAATCCATAACCACTGTCGATATTGTTATCAGAGGAAGGAGTCGCATAGCCGCCTGCGATCTTCGTCACATGTCCGCCGCGGCGTATGGATTCCGGACATGCGCGAAGTACGCGCATTCCGGAATGACGAAGCGCTACGCTGTCTTGATGTAGTCGCGCAGTGCTTCCTGCTCGTTCTCGTATTCCCGGACGCGCGACTTCACCACGTCGCCAATCGAAATCAGCCCGACCACCTTGTCGTTCTCGACGACAGGTAAATGGCGGAATTTTCCGGCGGTCATCTTTTCCATGATTGCACCGACGGTGTCGGCGCTTTTGCAGGTCACAACCTTGCGCGTCATCACCGCGCTGACAGGCTCGTCCAGTACGCCGGCACCCCGTTCGCCCAGCACGCGCACGATGTCACGCTCTGACAGAATACCTTCCATGCCCCCGTCACCCATCACCAGCACCGCGCCTATGCGGCGTTCGCCGAGAAGCTTGACCGCCACCGACAGCTTTGCATCCGGCTTAACCGAGATGATCTGCTGCCCCTTTGAGCCGAGAATTGCCTGCACCGTCATAATCGCCCTCGCGATGTTGCATTGCGAGAATGTGTAAGTCAGTTCAGGAATGATGGATCAATTCGATACCGCCCGCAAGGCGCTGCCATCAGCCGCGGTCGGAGACGTCCATCGTCGGCGCGGTGGCCGCATCGTCGTCCACTTGAGCGACCGGATCGAACAGCGAGAACAGCAACAGGCCGGCGACGAAGCCCCCAATATGCGCCTGCCAGGCGATGCTTTGCGCGCCTGAACCGATCGCGATCGAACCCATGCCGAAGATGATATTCACGCCGAACCACACGGCGAGAAATCCGAGCACGCGCGGATTGCGCAGCGAACGCCACAGCGGCAGCGCCGGCACGTGCGCCGCGACATCTGCATCGGAATCGCGGCGGCGAAACGAGAGGAAACTTCCGCGCGCGAATGCAAACCGTATCGCGGCGGCCATCGCGCCGGACACCGCAGCCGAAGCACCGATCATCGGCGCGACCTCACCCTCATGCGTCAGAAGATGAGCCGCCGCGCCCGCGGCTGCCGTCACCGCCATGAAAGTGAAGAAACGCCAGGGGCCGAAACGGCGCGCCACCGCGCTGCCGAACGGCAGAAACCACAGAATATTGAACCCGATGTGGCTGAGATCGGCATGCAGCAGCCCGTAGGTGACGAAGGTCCAGACGTTGGCGCCGAAGCCGCCAGGAAACTGACCGGAAAAAACGGTGGTGTCGTAGCGCGCCGGAATGAACCCAAACATCCAGATCGCCTGCAGATCGATGTTCGCAGGCAAGAGCGAGCGGACGGCATGAACCCCGACCAGGAGCGCGACCATCGCGGTCATCGCACCCGGAAGACTGAAAATCGGCTCACGCGGAGAATTCAAGAATCACCAGCCTCTTAGCGCCTCATACCGCAGTGCCCACTTAGTCGGCCCCGGGATGTCAGCGCAAGCTGTGCCAGCACGCAGGTAAAAGAAAAAGGGAGGGCGTTGCCACCCTCCCTGTTCCATCGCCGGTATTCGGTACGGAGTGGCCGCCAAAACTTGGGCGGTCCCCTGGAGCGCCGCGGAAATCGGCATCCCCACCCCTCCCCGCACAGCAACCGGACTGTTCGACGCCAGCCTGAAGTGTTCGCTCGGCCGCCGGCCCCTTGGAGAAAACCGGCGACGTCTGAGGTGGCCGGACACTAGCCGCGATCCGCAGAACCCCCAAGAACATCGTTAATTTAACGTTAACGTCACAAAGGCGCGTCCGGAAAAGCCAAAACGCCCGATCGGCATGGACGCTGCAATGCCTCTCTTGCACAACCAGAGAGGAAGCAATCGAGCCAGAAAACGGGACACATCTGTCCCAGCCAACTGGCCGGTCGGAACCATCATGAAACATCTATCGACCCGCGAATTCTTTGCTCATTGGGATCAGGCCAGAGGCGAGGCGCTTGCACCCGACCGTTCCGATCTCACGCCAGAACCGGTGCGACATCTGCTTGCGGACGTTTTCGTGCTCGGCTGCGAGCCAGCGGATGCGTACCCGTTCCGGATTGCCGGAACGCGGGTCTGCGCAATGGCCGGCCGCGACCTGAAGTCGGTCGATTTTAGCGAACTGTTCAAGGCGGCCGGCAAGAACGAAATGATTGATCTGCTGGGTATTGTCGCCAACGATATGCTGCCAACCATCGCCGGCATCACAGCGCTGGCCGCCGACGGCCGCTCCGTCCCGCTGGAATTGCTGTTGTTGCCCTTCAGCACCCGCGCCCACACGCCAACCAGCCTGACCGGGCTTCTCGTCCCGTTCGCGGATGCGCCCCTTCCATTGACGGCGTTTGAGCTCACGTCATGGCGGCATATTCATCCGCCACGACTGATCAGCCCGCGCACGATACGGCGTCTAAATACCTTGCGCGGTCTGACGGTGTACGAAGGCTTGAGCTGAACGCATAATCTGGCTGCGCCAGCCAGATTGCTAACGCGGCGTTAACCCTGACCACCCTAGGGTTCATGCATACCAAATGCTGAACGGCGTGGTGGCGATGGCGCTAGCCCAAAAGAAATCTTATCCGCCCTCGACCGAGGACAAGCGGCGTTATCAGCGGGTGAAGGTACACCTTCTCGGCCGGTATATGCTGCCGGATCGCCGCGAGTTTCCCTGTCAGGTGATCAATATGTCTCCGGGGGGCCTTGCTCTGCTCGGTCCCGGCATCGGCAATGTCGGCGAACGCGTCGTGGCCTATCTCGATCACATCGGCCGGGTCGAAGGCAAAATCGCCCGCATCATCGACAACGGCTTCGCCATGACGGTCGGCGCGACGGAGCGCAAGCGCGACAAGCTTGCGGCGCAGCTGACATGGCTTGCGAACCGGCAAATTCTTAACCTTCCCGAGGACCGCCGCCACGATCGTATCGTGCCGCGCAATCCGCTGGCGATCATGACGCTGGAAGAAGGTCTCAAGGTCCAGTGCCGGATTATCGACCTGTCGATGTCGGGCGCCGCGATCTCGGCCGCCGACAAACCACAGGTCGGCTCGCGTATCACGCTTGGACGGGTGCAGTCCAAGGTGGTCCGGCATCTGGAAGAGGGCTTCGCGATCGAATTCGTTCACGCCCAGCTTCCCGAGACTCTCGAAGACAACGTCACCGCCAGGTAAACGCCGCAAGGCCTCAAAGACCGAAACCGGCCGCATTTTGCGGCCCGGTTTGCTTTCCGGGCGTGTCCTGAGCAAGCCTTGGGCAAACCTTGGCGCCTCCCGCATCGTTAAGATCATCCTCGTCTGGAACCAAAAACCGCGCAGCGCCAGCGATGCGCGCGTTAATGCATAAAATTTGAATCAATTCGCAATGGTTCAAGTTTGAATCAATCTCGATTCAAGCTTGCGGAAGTTTTGATTTTCATTCGTCTCAAGTTGCGATTGCCGGCTTAGCGGCGGCGCAAAACCTTTGTGAGAAATGTGGTCCCAACAAGAAAAACGGGGGGCCACAATGTCACCAACTCGTGGGCGGGGAATAAGTCTGGCGATTGCCGCGATGCTGCTCGGTATGACAGCGCAGGCGAACGCGAACGAAAGAATTGCATACGCCAGCGTCGGCGACAGTGCGCGCGCACCGATCGGATGGGTCGAGTTCTGCAACGACAGTCCGGCCGAGTGCCGCAGCGCCAATACGCAGCCGCGCGATATCGTGATGACGCAGAAGGCGTGGAAGGATCTGGTCCGCGTCAATCGCTGGGTCAACGAAACCATCAAGCCGATGACCGACATCGATCATTGGGGCGTCATCGAAAAGTGGTCGTATCCGACTGACGGCTACGGCGACTGCGAGGATTATGTGCTGCTGAAGCGCAAGCTGCTGATCGAGGCCGGCTGGCCGCGTGAGGCGCTGCTGGTGACGGTGGTGCGCGACAAGAAAGGCGAAGGCCACGCCGTTCTGACGGTGAAGTCCGACAAGGGCGAGTTCGTGCTCGACAACCAGAACGAGGAAGTCCTCGCCTGGACCGAGACCGGCTACCGCTTCATCAAGCGCCAGAGCCAGAGCAATCCGAATACGTGGGTTGCGCTTGGCGACAGCAACCGCCCTGCGGTCGCCACCGCAACGGCACGCTGAACGTCACGTTTCGAATAAGGATTTTACGAACCCGCGACCCGGTCACATCCCCACCCCTCCCCGTCCCAGATCGGTTCGCGCGCGGCCAGCCTTCCCCCAGAGGCTGGCCGCACCTTTTTCTGTGCGCCGTTGTGGCGGCATGGAACACTCATCGTCACGGGATGTTGCCTGCACGACACAGGAGGGATCGATGAAACGACATGCATCTGCTTGGCTTGGGTTTGCGGCGATGCTCGCGAGCACCCAGGCGTCCGGCGCTGAACTCGCCGTGCGGGAGTATCGCTCCGCGCCGCGCTTCGACTGGAATTACAGTCATCGCTACGGCCCGGCATATAACTGGCCTGACGGCTCCATCGCGACACCGGATCGCGTGATCATGCGGCCGGGATTGCAGCCGATCGGGCTGTATCGTGGGCATTTTCCGTTTTGCAGGTACGAGACCGCCACCTACCGCGCGCAGGGCGGGCGATCGCCTTGTTATTGAGATATCGGCAACACCTTGCGTGCGGCAACGACGGTAAGGTTGATTGGTGAGGTTAAGGCGCGAGTTCCATTGTCTGGAATCGAGCGGGCGGTAACGTCACCGCGTTGCTCAGGTTGCCGGACCGCTCTCCGGCGACAATTTTAATCGGGCAGCACGAGGCCGCCGGCGTTGCGTATTCGGCGGCCTCACCCTTGTTTGCAGACTGATGTCCGTCATTGCGAGGAGCGTAAGCGACGAAGCAATCCAGCGCGGAATACAGAACTGGATTGCTTCGCTTCGCTCGCAATGACAGCCAAACTACGCCACGCTGCCGAACGTCTTTTCCATCATGCGGCGCGTGGCGATGGTCTCGTCCTTGTCATTGAATTCGACATCGGCCCAGCGCACCACGCTGCCGTACGCGATGTCGTTTTTCAGCTTGAGTTTGTGCGCAAGCCCGATCGGCAGCGCGCCCTCGCGCAGACTTTCAGCCGCCGGCATCAGCTTGCCCCAGACCGTGAAGCCGCCCTCGCCGTCCAGCATTTCTCCGGCGCGCAGATTGCGCTTGGCGACCGCCGCTACATCGCCGCGAAACTCATACGGTTGTCCGGTCGGCTCGTTGCGCAGCGCCGCCGACAGGATCGAGATGTTCAGCTCCAGCCCGATGAGATGATACGGCTTGTACATCGCCGCATAGCGGCCGGATGAATCCGTTTTGAGGCCATACTGTTTGAAGCATGCGGCGGCGTAATCGTTCGGCGCTTCGAGGACCGCGTAGACACCCCAGCGCAGATCGCGAAACACGGGACGGCTGTCGCGTTCGACCGACGACACCACTTCGACAACGCCGGATTTTTCCAGAACGCCGCCCATCTGGCGCGGCCGCATCACGTGCGGCAGATCGTCGACGCCGCACGGCGGAAATGCCAGTCCGTTCGACGGCACATCGAGACCGGTGGCGTTGGCAATCGCCGCCATTTCGATGGAGGACTTGGTGCCGTCGAGAAACGAATTGAACATCTGCGGGTTCATGCCGGCGGCTTTGGCCTCCTGCGGCGTGAGGCCGTAATGCGCCCACACGCCGTCCGGCGTCACGTCGTGATAGATCGGCAGATACTTGGTGCCTTTTCCAGCGGCGACGACATTGAATCCGGTGGCGCGCGCCCAGTCGACGATCTCGGCGGTGAGCGCCGGCTGATCGCCATAGGCCAGCGAATAGACCACGCCGGCCTTGCGCGCTTCCTCGGCGAGCAGCGGACCAGCGAGCACGTCGGCCTCGACGTTGACCATGACGATATGTTTGCCTGCCTTGATCGCGGCCCGCGCATGCTTGATGCCCACGGCCGGATTGCCCGTGGCCTCGACAACGACATCGATATTGCCGCCGCTCGCGGCCGAGCCATCGTCGGTGAATTTTGTCCTGGCGATCTGCGCATCGTCCCAGCCGACCGCACGGCAAGCGTCCTTCGCGCGATCCGGCGCGAGATCGACGATCACTGGCACCTCAAGCCCCGGGGTATGCGGCACCTGCGACAGAAACATCGAGCCGAATTTGCCGGCACCGATCAGCGCGACGCGAACCGGCTTGCCGGCTTCATGCCGTGCCTGGAGGAGACGATGGAGATTCATGGAATTGCTTTCATTGATTCTATTTTGGTCATGCCCGGCCTTGTGCCGGGCATCCACGTCTTTCAAAACAGCATTTAAGACGTGGATGGCCGGGTCAAGCCCGGCCATGACGAACGGTGGAGTAGCGAAGCGCTTACTCCGCCGCCTGCTGGTAATTCCGCGCCAGCTTTGCCAGCGCATCGTCCGGCACGGTCTTGATCGGCGCAAAATCCCGATGCGCGATGAACTCCGGCCGCGTCGGCGTGCGGATGTAGTTCGAGCAGGCGTTCAGCGTCAGATAAACAATCTTGCGCGGATACGGCGTGATGTTGCCGGCCGAGCCGTGCACCAGATTGCCGTGGAACATCAGCATGCCGCCCGGCTTGCCGGTCGGTGCGACGATGCCGCCGTCCTTCACCAGCCGCGTGACGGTGTCCTCGTCCAGCGTCCACAGCGGATAGGAGGTGGTCGCGAGGTCATGGGAGGCCTTCAGATCGCCAGCCGTCTGGCTGCGCGGCACCAGCATCAACGGGCCGTTGATGTGCATCACCTCGTCGATGAAGATCGCGATATTCATGGCGCGCGGCTCCGGCATGCCGTCGTCGCGCTTCCAGGTGCCGTAGTCCTGATGCCACTGCCAGACGTCGCCGGTGAACGCCGACTTCGCGTTGATCTTGAACTGATGCATGTAAACGTGTTCGCCGAACAGTTGCTCGATCGGCTCGATCATGCGCGGATGCGCACCGAGAATGCGAAACGCCTCGTTGTATGTGTGGGCGGCAAAGGCCGTGCGCGGCGCGCCGCTCTTTTCGCGCCAGACTTCCGGGCGCTGCTCCTTGTAGATTTCCACAGCCTCGCTGCGCAGTACTGACACTTCTTCCGGCGTGAACAGCTCGGGCAGGAACAACCAGCCTTCCTTGTGAAAATTATCAATCTGCGCCTGTGTGAGTTTCATCGCAGTCTCTCCCTTTCGTTGTGCGCTGGCGTTTTTTCATTGAGCATGATCTTGATCCGAAAACCGGTATCCATCCCGGATCAAGTCCGGGACAGGCATTTTCGGGATCATGCTCTACGCCGCGCGGCTCGCCGCCTTGAGGCGCTCTTCCGTGGTCCGTCCGGCTGTCAGCGCGTGGGCCTGCGCCGCCATTTCGGCAGCCGCCGCCTCGCCCGACAGAATGTGCTTCGCGATCGATTCATGTTCGGCCCATGCGCGCGCGCGATAATCGCCTACGAGCACGCTCGCCATCGAGCGGCGCATGTGAGGCCATTGCGGCGCGACCGTCTCCTCGATTGCCGGGCTTCCGGCGAGACGATAGATCGCGCGGTGAAAATCCACGTCGAGATCGATCAGCGTCGCAAGTGTTGTCTGCGCCGAGATCTTCCGCCCGGCATCGAGCGCGCGTTCGAGAGCGGCACGACCGGCGGCATCGTGCCTTGCATGTTGAGCAGCAAGGCGCGCGGCCAGTGCGTCGAGCGCGGCGCGCACCTCGTAAAGCTGGCGGATGCGAATGGGATCGAGCGGGGCGACCTGAAAGCCCTTGCGGCCGCTTTCGGAAACCAGCCCCTGACGATGCAACAAATGCAGCGCGTGACTGACCGGCTGGCGCGACACGCCAAGCTGCTCGGCCAGTTCATGCTGACGAATGCGATGCCCCGGCGGCAGGCTGAGATCGATGATCCCCTGCAGAAGCCGTTGATAGACCTGATCAATCAGGTTTGGCGCAGTATCCAGTGGGGTCATCGCGACCTTTCGGAATTCGGAATTCCGAAATGGACAATAGAGCTGCGCATGGAGCGAAGTCAATGCTGGGCCATTGGACGACTCGGCCAAAGGCCGAGTTTTTCTAGTCGTCCGAATAGCGCTGCTCGGCCCACGGATCGCCGCGGTTGTGATAGCCGTTCACTTCCCAGAAGCCCGGCTTGTCCGCGATCATGAAGTCGATCTTCTGGATCCACTTGGCGCTCTTCCAGAAATAGAGATGCGGAATCACCAGCCGCAGCGGCCCGCCGTGCTCGCGGGTCAGCGGCTTGCCTTGCCACGTATGCACCAGCATGGCATTCGGCGCGGCGAAATCATCCAGTGGCACGTTGGTGGTGTAGCCGTCATAGCTCGTCAGCGTCACGAAGCCCGCTTCCGGCTTCGGCATCACCACGTCGAGCAGATCGTGGGTCAGCACGCCCTTCCAATCGTTGTCGTAACGCGACCATGTCGTCACGCAATGAATGTCGGTGGTCTCCTTGCTCTGCGGCAATTTGAGAAACTCGTTCCAGTCCCAGCTCGCGGGATGATCCACCGCGCCGGTCACATCGAGCCGCCAGTGATGCAGCGGCACGCTCGGCGTCTGCCCGAGGTCGAGCACCGGCCAGTCTTTCGTCAAATGCTGGCCGGGCGGCAGGCGATCGGTCTCCGGCCGCGTGATGCGCCCGGTGATGAACTTGCGATCGCGCGCCCAGCGCCGCTTGGTCGCGGTCAGCTTTGAATCGTCTGGCGTTGCGCCTTTGTCGTCTGCACTCATGCCATCATCGCCGGCCGCGGGTGGAATTTACGGGTGGCCATATAACCGAGAACGACAAAAGCGATCAGAGCGATGCCCTGCACGATCGCGAACGGCGGCTCGGACTGCGTCGGCGCCAGCGCCTTCAGCGCCGGCACCTTGCCGAACAACTGGATGATCAGCACGAACACGTT
>JAKFUP010000239.1 GCA_021732625.1 Hyphomicrobiales bacterium | reverse complement strand
GCCGCGGAAGCATCGGCGTCCTTGCCCGGACGCGCTGAATGCTTCAAACTCACCCCTATCGTCAACAATTCTGGAGAACATCCCATTCGTCGTCCCAACAGAGCGCCTGCTCCCGTCGCCAAAGACGGTCCGCGCATCAATGATGAAATTCGCAATCTGCAAATCCAGCTGATCGATACCGAAGGTGTCAACCGGGGTACCGTCGAAACCGCGATCGCCGTGAAGATGGCCATCGAAGCCGGCATGGATCTCGTCGAGATTTCGCCGAACGTCAATCTTCCCGTCTGCAAGATCATGGACTACGGGAAGTACAAGTTTCAGGCGCAGAAGAAAGCCGCCGAAGCCCGCAAGAAGCAGAAGGTCGTCGAGATCAAGGAGATCAAGCTCCGCCCGATGATCGACGATCACGACTACGGCGTGAAGATGAAGGCGATGCAGCGCTTCTTCGAGGAAGGCGACAAGGTGAAGATCACCCTGCGCTACCGAGGCCGCGAAATGGCGCACCAGGAAATCGGAACGCGGCTGCTGGACAAGGTGAAAACCGACGTCGCAGACTTCGCCAAGGTCGAACAGGACGCACGCTTTGAAGGCCGCCAGGTAGTGATGATTCTCGCGCCGCGATGAAGCATCATTCAGAACCAAGTTTCAGGTCTGCCCGCGAGGGCGGGCCTTTTTCTTTCTAAGCTGCTTCCTTCATGACCGCGACAGCAATGCCTCGCACAGGCGGATCACAACAATCCGGGCAACTCCTTCAGCTCGCCTTCGTTGAGGTCCGAGACGGCGGCGAACATCATGCCGCCCTTGGCCCACGACAGAACCTGCAGACCGTTATCCTTTGTCGCAACGGCAGCCGTATCGCCTACGCCCGGCTTCGGCCAGATGAACACCGACACGGTGTGCAGGCGGCGCTTGTAGACCAGCGCGGCGACACGCTGGCTGGCGACATAGTCGAGCCGGCCGCCGGCAAGCGTGAAGCCCTCGGTCACGAGGTCTTTCACTGGCGGCGAGAAATCGATCCGGCTGGCAAACCACGGCTTCACCGTGTGCGATTCCGACGACGCCACCTGCACGGCGTTGTCCTGCACCAGCGATCGCAGATGAGCCGCAACGGCGTCATGGGCGATAAAGCGCACGTCATCATGCCGCGATGTCACCATCCATGTCGCCAACGCTGTGATGAGGCATGCGACCAGCACGGCCGCGATTGAGCCGACGATCCGGGAGGGCCGCGATGCGGGCGCCCTCGCGCGAATGGGGACAATATTCGACGACTCCGCCCTTAATGCCGCATCGAGGCGTGCGGCGATATCCGATCCTGCTGTCACGCGCATGGCTTTCAATCCCTGACGCAAATCTCGCTCCCGTTCGGCATAATCGCGGCAGACCGCACAATCCTCGAGATGCGCCGTCACCTCGGCATCCACCTGCGATGGGTTGTCCAGCATCTCATCGAGCCGGTCATGACATTCTTCACACCGCATCGCGTTGCCCTCGCTGGCGACCGCTATAAATCTCGCGAAGCTGACTGCGCGCCCGCGCCAGCCGCGACATCACCGTGCCGATCGGCACGCCGAGCACACGCGCGATATCGTCGTAAGCCAGCTCCTCGATCTCGCGCAGCACGATGATCTCACGAAACGCCGGCGCCAGTTTTGCGAGCGCATCGCGGACGCGGCGGCCGTCTTCCTGAAGGATCAATCCATCTTCGGCGGAATGTTCGTCGGCCGCCCAGCTTTCGGGCTCCGCACGCTCCAGCATCGCCTCTTCAATCGATACGACGTTGCGCCCGCGGTTGCGCCGCGTCATCGCCGTGTAGGCGGTGTTGCGCACGATCGTCAAAAGCCAGTTGCGGATGTTGCCTTCGGTGAAAGACCCGAACGCACGAAAGGCCCGCAGAAAAGCATCGTGCACCACGTCCTCCGCATCGGCGCGGTTGCGCACGATCCAGAAAGCAAGGTTATGCGCGGCGTCGAGATGCGGCAGCGCCTGTCGTGAAAATTCGTCCGGATTGCCCATCGGGCATATCTCCGCAATTGCAGCGTCAGAGACCTGACTCCGCCCGCGCGCACTTTATTCCCAAAAACACGATCGCGCCGGTCATCACGCGGATGTCAACGCAAGCAGGGTTAACGCGGGAATAGGCGCGAACCGGCGCAAGTTCTCCCGATGTGCGCCAACGCGCAGCCTCAGCATCCTGCCGGATGCAGCGCCATCCGCAAGCCTAAGGATTTTCTCCGATGCCTCTCTCGCTTCCATTACTGTCGCGGCGCGAATTCTCGCTCGCCGCCGCCTTCGCCGCCTCGCTGGGGTTGTCGTCGAAGCTGTCGATCGTGCCAGCGTCGGCGCAGACTGCCGCCGCCAGCGCCGGCACCGATTTCTACACCTACAAGGTCGGCGCAATCGAGGTCACGGCACTCTATGACGGCATCTGGCAGAAGCCGCACGATCCAGCCTTCATCAAGAACGCTACCGTCGAAGATACCAAGGCCGCACTGGCCAAGGCCGGTCTCACCACCGACTACATGCCAATCCCGCTCACAGTGGTCGTGCTGAAAATCGGCGATCGCTACGTGATGGTCGATTCAGGCTCCGGCGGCGGGCAGTGGCAACCGACGGCCGGGCGGCTTGCAACGGCGATGAAAGCCGCCGGCCTCGATCCTGCAAAAATCTCGGCCATCCTCGTCTCGCATTTCCATCCCGATCATATCTTCGGCTTGTTGGAGAAAGGCACCAACGCGCCGGTGTTCCCGAACGCCGAGATCGTCGTCAGCGCCACCGAATACAAATGGTGGATGGAGCCGGGCCGCGTCGAGAAGCTGCCAGAGGGCCGCAAGGCGCTCGGCCAGCGCATTCAAGCTGCATTTCCGGGATGGAAAAATTTCCGGCTCGTCGAAGGCGAGAAGGAAGTCGCGCCGGGCGTGATGCTTGTGAATGCGCCGGGACACACGCCGGGACATTCGGCATTTCTCGTTACCTCCGGCAACAAGCAACTGATGGTGTCGAACGACACCGCCTATGTGCCGGCGCTGCTCGCGCCGCATCCGGACTGGCAGGGCGCCTACGATCAGGACGGCCCGCTCGCGATCGAGTCGCGCCGCAAGCTGCTCGACCGCGTCATCGCCGACAAGATGATGATCTGCGGCGCTCACTTTCCGTTCCCCGGCACCGGCAGCTTCGCCAAGGACGGCAACGCCTACGCCTTCACCACCAGCGCCGCTTGAGCGGCATTCGCAAACTTAACCAAGGAGACTGACCATGTTGCGACGTCTGACACCCGCCGTTATCGCGATCACACTGGCTTTGGCTGCGCCGGCCTTCGCCGTCGATACATCGACCTCGAAAAATGCGCCTGATCTTGCCGCGCCCCGCGCCAAGATCGTGAAAAAAGACTGGAGCGGCGCGATCGCCGACCTCAACGGCATGGTCGACAAGGGCATTCAGCACGCCGACCTCTACAACCTGCTCGGTTACAGCTACCGCAAGAACGGTGAACTCAACACCGCGTCGGTCTGGTATCGCAAGGCGCTCGAGTTCGATCCCAATCACAAGGGTGCGCTGGAATATCTCGGCGAGCTTTACGTGCAGATCGGCGATATGCCGAAAGCAAAGGACAACATGGCGCGGCTCGAAAAGCTGTGCCCGTCCGGATGCGAGGAGCTCGAAGACCTCCGCAAGACGATCGCCGCAGCGCCCTCGCGCTCGTGAATTCGATCGCACATCATGAACAACGCCCCGACGACACTTCGTTTTGAGGCTGCCGCCATCGCAGTCGCACGCATCCTGTTGTCGGGGCTGTTTCTCTATGAAGCCTGGTTCAAGCTCACTCACTACGCGCAAGCCGTCGGTTACGCCGAGACGTTCGGCATTTCGGCTGCCGCGCTTCCGCTCGCCTTGATCGTCGAGGCGGGCGGCGGCTTGTTCGTTCTGATCGGGTTCCAAATCCGGATCGCCGCGCTGGCGCTGGCGGGGTTCTGCATCAGTACCGCAGTGCTGTTTCACCTGAAGCTGAGTGACGGTGGCGAGGTGTTGCATTTCGGCAAAGACCTTGGCCTCGCCGGCGGCTTCCTGCTGCTGGCGGTTCATGGAGCGGGCCAGTGGTCGATCGATGCGCTGCGGGCTAGCTTCCGGCAGTCCTCGGGACCATCAAAACGGCCTTGAACCGTTGCCAATCGGGATTTCCTCTGCCATAAGCCCAACCTTCGTCGCCCGGCTGAATAAGGGCTGCCGTGGCGGCGTCCGTGCAAGTTTCGTCTTTTTAGACAAAACATAAGCACTTTCAACGCTCTAACGAGCATTTTAACCCGGCCATGCGCCCGCAAGGGCGTTGTTTTCGTGCCGGTCATGGAGAGCCAAATGCCCAAGCTGAAGACCAAGTCGGGCGCTAAAAAGCGCTTCAAGGTGACCGCCTCCGGGAAGGTCAAACATGCCCAGCGCGGCAAGCGCCACGGCATGATCAAGCGGACGAAGAAGCAAATCCGTCAGCTTCGCGGCACACGCGTGCTGTTCAAGACTGATGGCGACAACGTCAAGAAATACTTCTTGCCGAACGCCTAGAGGCGTCAAGTTCGCTCAACCCGGGCCGCGTATCCGCGCGGCTATTGTGTCACCTGTTTAGATTTGAAGGAGATCGGTCATGGCTCGCGTTAAACGCGGTGTGACGGCTCACGCCAAGCACAAGAAAGTCTACAAGGCCGCCAAGGGTTTCCGTGGCCGCCGCAAGAACACCATCCGCGCCGCGAAAGCAGCCGTGGACAAGGCCGGGCAATATGCGTTCCGCGCCCGCAAGCTGAAGAAGCGCACGTTCCGCGCGCTCTGGATCCAGCGCATCAACGCCGCTGTACGTCCGTTTGGCATGACCTACAGCGTGTTTATCAACGGCCTCGCCAAGTCGGGCGTCACGGTCGATCGCAAGGTGCTGTCGGATCTCGCCATCAACGAGCCGGCCGCATTCCAGGCGATTGCCGAGAAGGCCAAGGCCGCGCTTCCCGTAGCGGCCTGATCTTTCCGGCGAGGCACGAGGCTCTCCGTTCGTCATGCCCGGCCATAGCCGTTCGAAGAACGGCGTCGCTTCGCTCGCCTGTGTGCCGGGCATCGCGCTTAGGAAGGCACGGACTTGCCAACCTGATCGGGATAGCCGGGACAAGCCCGGCTATGACGGATAAGTAATCCATCCGACTCTGACAGGCCCATCATGTCCGACCTCGATCAACTGCAGACCCAAATCCTCGCCGAAATCGCTGCAGCTTCCGACGAAGCCGCAATCGAAGCGGTGCGCGTTGCGGCACTCGGCAAGAAAGGATCGATCTCGGCGCTGCTGGCGACGCTCGGCAAGATGTCGCCCGACGAGCGCAAGACCGAAGGCGCGAAGATCAATCTCGCCAAGGATACCGTGACGGAAGCGCTGACCGTGCGCCGCGATGTTCTCAAGACTGCCGCGCTCGATGCGCGTCTGGCGTCCGAGATTGTCGATGTCACGCTGCCGGTGCGCGACACGCCTGCCGATCAGGGCCGCATTCACCCCATCAGTCAGGTGATGGACGAACTCACGGCGATCTTCGCCGATATGGGCTTCGCCGTCGCCGAAGGCCCGGACATCGAGACCGACGATTACAACTTCACCAAGCTGAATTTTCCGGTCGGCCATCCGGCGCGCGAGATGCACGACACGTTTTTCTTCAACCCGAAGGAAGATAGCTCACGCCTGCTGCTGCGCACGCACACCTCGCCGGTGCAAGTGCGCACCATGCTCAGCCAAAAGCCGCCGATCCGCGTGATCTGTCCGGGCCGCACCTACCGCATCGATTCGGACGCAACCCATACGCCGCAATTCCATCAGGTCGAAGGTCTTGTGATCGACAAGGGCTCGCACCTCGGCCACCTGAAATGGATTCTCGCGGAATTCTGCAAAGCGTTCTTCGAAGTCGACAACGTCAACATGCGCTTCCGGCCGTCGTTCTTTCCGTTCACCGAGCCGTCGCTCGAGGTCGATATCCAGTGCCGCCGCGACAAGGGCGAGATTCGCTTCGGCGAAGGCGAGGACTGGCTGGAGATTCTCGGCTGCGGCATGGTGCATCCGAACGTGCTGCGCGCCTGCGATATCGATCCGGAAATCTATCAAGGCTTCGCCTGGGGCATGGGCATCGATCGCATCGCGATGTTGAAATACGGCATCCCCGACCTGCGCCAGATGTTCGAGGGCGACGTGCGCTGGCTCAATCACTACGGCTTCAAGCCGCTGGATGTGCCGACGCTGGCCGGAGGGCTGTCGCCGTGAAATTCTCCCTCTCCTGGCTGAAAGACCATCTCGACACCGACGAGACGCTGAGCGCGCTTGCCGACAAGCTCACCATGATCGGGCTTGAGGTTGAGAACATCGAGGACAAGGCAAAGGCACTCGCGCCGTTCTCGATCGCGCGGGTGATTTCCGCCGAGCAGCATCCGAACGCGGATCGTCTGCGCGTCTGCATGGTGGACACCGGAGATGGCGGAGCGCCTGTGCAAGTGGTCTGCGGCGCGCCGAACGCACGCGCGGGTCTTGTCAGCGTGTTCTCGCCGCCCGGCACCTACATTCCCGGCAAGGACATTACGCTCGGCATCGGCACCATTCGCGGCGTCGAGAGCCGCGGCATGCTGTGCTCGGCGGCGGAGTTGCAACTCTCCGAAGATCACGACGGCATCATGGAATTGCCGGCCGATGCGCCGATCGGCAAACGCTATGTCGAGTGGGCGAATATCGGCGACCCGGTGATCGAGATCAACCTGACGCCGAACCGCGCCGATGCGACCGGCGTGTCCGGCATTGCCCGCGATCTGTCCGCTGCCGACATGGGCAAGCTGAAAGGCCTTCCTATCAAGCCGGTGAAAGGCGCGTTCCCCTGCCCGGTGCAGGTGAAGATCGAAGACGAGACACTCTGCCCCGGCTTCGCGCTGCGCCTCGTGCGCGGCGTCAAGAACGGCCCTTCGCCCGCATGGCTGCAACAGCGCCTGACCTCGATCGGGCTGCGTCCGATCAATGCGCTGGTCGACATCACCAACTTCATGACGTTCGATCGCGGCCGGCCGCTGCATGTGTTCGACGCGGCGAAGGTGAAAGGCAATCTCACCGTACGCCGCGCCAAGGATGGCGAGACGCTGCTCGCGCTCGACGGCAAGACTTACACACTCGATCCGTCGATCTGCGTGATCGCCGACGAGCACGGTCAAGAATCTGTCATTGAGTCACTAGCCGGCATTATGGGCGGCGAGGCTTCGGGCTGCTCTGAAGCCACCACCGACGTGCTGATCGAATCGGCGCTGTGGAGCGAGATCAACATCGCGCAGACCGGCCGCAAGCTCGGCATCAATTCCGATGCGCGCTATCGCTTCGAGCGCGGCGTCGATCCAGCCTTCATGGTGCCGGGGCTCGAGATGGCGACGCAGATGGTGCTCGATCTGTGCGGCGGCACGCCGTCGGAGATCGTCATTGTCGGCAGGCACTTCGCCAAAGACAAGATCATCGACTTCCCGGTTTCCGAAGTGAAGCGCCTTTCCGGCATCGAGGTGTCGCTGGCCGAGATGCGCCGCATCCTCACTCATCTCGGTTTTGCGGTGGCAGGCAGCGGCGCACCGTTGATGAAGGTCGCGGTGCCGTCATGGCGCGGTGACGTCGAAAGTAAGACCGATATCGTCGAAGAAGTCGTGCGCATTGTCGGCGTCGATCGCGTGCCGATGACGCCGTTCGAGCGTGGCGCCGATGCACGCAAGCCGGTGCTGACGCCGATTCAGTTGCGCACGCGCCGCGCCAAACGCGCGCTTGCCTCGCGCGGCATGACCGAAGCCATCACATGGTCGTTCATCTCGAAAGCCCACGCTGAGTTGTTCGGCGGCGGCAAGGCCGAGCTGAAGCTCGCCAACCCGATCGCATCTGAACTCTCCGACATGCGGCCGAGCCTGCTGCCGGGTCTCGTCGCAGCCGCACAACTGAACGCCGATCGCGGGCAGAGCGACGTGGCGCTGTTCGAAGTCGGCCAGGTATTCGCAGGCGACCGGCCGCAAGATCAGATGGTCGCGGCGAGCGGCGTGCGGCGTGCGCTTGCGTCGTCCAAAGGCACTGGCCGTCACTGGTCTGGCGGCGCGAGCGTCGATGCGTTCGATGCCAAGGCCGACGCGATGGCCGTGCTTGCCGCAGCCGGCGCCCCGATGCAGGCCTTGCAGATCGTCGCTGGTAGTGCTCCGGCAAATTCGATTTCCTGGTTGCATCCGGGACGTTCAGGCGCGATCCAGATCGGTCCGCAGAATATTCTCGGCTACTTCGGAGAGCTTCACCCGCGCGCGCTTGATATACTGAAGGCAGAAGGTCCGCTGGTGGCGTTCGAGGTCATCCTTGATCGGATTCCCGACGCGAAAACCAAAGCGACCCGCGCCAAGCCGCTGCTGGAGCTGTCCGCGTTCCAGCCGGTGTCGCGCGACTTCGCCTTCATCGTCGATCGCGCGGTCAAGGCCATCGATATGGTTCGCGCCGCGCAGGGCGCCGACAAGAAGCTGATCACCGGCGTCTCGGTGTTCGACGTCTATGAAGGCAAGGGCATCGATCCCGGCAAGAAATCGATTGCGGTTGCCGTGACGCTGCAGCCGCGCGAAAAGACTCTGACCGATCAGGAGATCGACGCGGTCGCCGCCAAGATCGTCGCCGAGGTCACGAAGAAGACCGGCGGCGCGTTGCGGGGATGACGCCGGCTGCACTCATCCCGGACGGTGTGAGCGCAAACGCGGCGATCGCGGTCTGCGCCATCGCATTTGTCGCAGGACTCGCGCGCGGATTTTCTGGTTTCGGTTCGGCTCTGATCTTCATGCCGCTCGCGAGCAGCATCGTCGCACCGCGCCTGACCGCTGCCGTCTTGCTCATCATCGATTTCATTGCAGCTGCGCCCTTGATTCCGAATGCATGGCGGCAGGCGGACCGCAAAGCTGTCGCCATCATGGCGCTTGGCTCGCTGATCGGCATCCCGCTCGGCACTTACGCCCTACTGCAGCTCGATCCGGTAACGACGCGCTGGATCATCACGACGTTTGTGTTCGCATTGTTGCTGTTGCTGATCTCGGGCTGGCGTTATCGCGGGGCGGAGCATGCGTCGATCTCCATCGGGATTGGCGGTCTCTCCGGCTTTTGCAGTGGCCTCGCGCAAACCGGCGGACCGCCGATTGTGGCCTACTGGCTTGGACGGCCGATTTCAGCGGCAGTTGCGCGCGCCAATATCATGTTGTTTTTCGCGGGCTCGGATTTCTTCTCCGCTGTCAGCTATGCGGCAACCGGACTGATCACGCCCGATTCCCTGACGTTCTCGCTCGTGGTCGGCCCGGTCTATGCGTTGGGCGTTTTTCTTGGCGCAAAATTATTCGGCCGCGCCAGCGAAGCGATCTTCCGCGCGATCTGTTACGTCCTGATCGCGCTGGCCGCCTTCATCGGACTGCCGCTGCTCGACGGCGTGATCCGCTGATCCGACAGATCATGCCAGCAAATCGAGCGGCACTTTCAGTGCATCCGCAATACGGCGAAGGGCGTCGGGTGTACCGGTGCGGCGGCCGCTTTCAATATCGGAAATATGACCCTGGCTGATGTCTGTTTTGAAAGACAGATACATTTGTGTGACATCGCGCCATTCTCGTAAGACGCGCACCGGATTTTCGCCATTGGCAAGCCGATCTACAACACTCTTTGGCACCAACGGCGTTACCGTAGCTTGTTTGCGCGCACGCGCAACGAGGCGTGCTGTACCGGTATCTTCTTCAGCTTCAGCAGCCTTGGCGGCAAGCGCCTCGTATTCTTTCCGGGGCAGGATGGCGACTTCGCCTTTTGGCGTTTTTTCAAATCGGACACCCATTAATGCCTCCTAGTCATAGATTTCTCGCCTATGGCCGACTGCGGCCACCACAATGGCTTGACCTTCTTCGTAGAAAATCACGCGCCAATCGCCTATGCGCAATCTCGCACCGGCACGGCCTTTGAGCCGCTTCACATCGCCAAGTCCGGTCGATGCGAACTCCATCAATTTCGCATCGAGGCGCTTCCGCACATCTGGCGATAGCTTGATCCATTGCCGGGTCGCCGACGCGGTGAAGCTGATCGACTTCATACATAAATATCGCATATCGCGATATTTATGTCAACCGGAAGCCAGAACGATATCGCAATAACCAAGGCCATCGCGCTCGATGCGTTCGCCGAGCGTGATATCAAGCCGATGAGAAAAGATCGGCGCGTTGACGACGCAGGTGTGGAATTCGCCGTTCTCACCGCATGGATCGACGCCGGCCGGCACGTCTGAGAGCAACGACCGATCGAACCTGCGGCCAGCAAATGACGCGGGTAGTTTCTTCAGATCGACCGCCGCCAGATACGTCTCAAAGCCTGCATCGAGCATATCTTGCGCGAGTTGGTCCGTTGGCCTGTCCCAAAGCGGAAACACCGGCGTGATGCCGGAGTCCTTGAGTTTGTCCTCGCGATAAGCACGGACGTCCGCCAGAAACAGATCGCCAAAGATAATATGGGTGATGCCATCGTTGACCGCGCGCGCAACAGCTTCGCCCATCCGTGCCTCGTAAACCTCGTTGGGACACGGATACGGTATCTCGACGATACGAGGCGGCAATCCAGCCGCATCGAGTTGCGCCTGCAACACCTCGCGCCGGACGCCGTGGATCGACACGCGGTCGAATGTTTCAGTAACGGTCGTCAGCGCACCGACAACATCGAACGGCCCGGCGCGTCGCACCTCATGCAGAGCGAACGCGCTGTCCTTGCCGCTCGACCACGCAATCAGGGCTTTCATTACATCACGCTCTTATCGAAGCCGGGTGCCGCCGGTCGGCCCCAGCAGATTGTCCGCGGCGGGCGCAACGCGCTGGGTTCGCGGGCGCTGTTTCTTGGCAGCTTTCTCCGCCTCGGCCGATGGCTCCCGGACGCCGCTCAATCGCCGCAGCGCCGAATCGGCTGCACGTTCGCCGCTTTCCCACGCACCGCCGACGGTGCCCCACATCGTCTCGTGCGTCGCCTCGCCTGCAAAGAATAAATTTCCGAGCGGCTCCGCCAGCACCCGGCGCATCGGTTGCGCGCCCGGCAAGGCGGCGGACATCGCACCCAACGCATACGGCGCCGCGTCCCAGCGCGTCACTGCGGTGCGCTTCACCGCAGCCGCAGCGTCGTTGCCGAACAGTTTCGTCAGCCACTCCTTGGCGAAAGCGACCATCGCGCCTTCACCTTGTGCGGCGAGCTCACGTCCGAACGAGCCCGCGACATCGACCGTGCACAGCGATGACATGTTGATGTTGGCAAACAGCGTTGCCGTACGATTGTTCATGCTCTGCTCGATCAGCACATCGTCGCGGCCAAGGCCGAGCGGATTGCCGGGAAGGTCGAGCGCGATACGATCGGTGCTGCCGAGCGGAAGGCGCGCTGCTGCATCAAGCTGCCGCTTCGGCAGCTCCGGCGTGAATTTGATCTTCCCTGAATTGAGGACGCCGGTTGATGCCGTCACAATGATCGCGCGCGCAGCAACCCTGCCGGATTGGGTTTCGACAGAAAGCTCACGCCCACTCCAGACGATTCGAGTCACCGGCGAGGACAGCACCACCGGCACGGTGTCGGCCAGTTTTGCAATCAGCGTTCCGACACCCTGACGGCACACCGACGCAGTATCACGATCCAGCGCGCGGAATTGATCCATCGCGGAAAGATCTTTCAGATCGCGCCCGGTCGCAGACGGAC
>JAKFUP010000097.1 GCA_021732625.1 Hyphomicrobiales bacterium | reverse complement strand
TTGGCTTACTCATGGGAATTGATCGAGGCCGGCTTCGGCCACGGCTCCGAATTGGTCGGCGTCAACACCGCACATCCCAACACCATCGTCGCCGAAGCGCTGGCCGCCAGCCGCATCCCGGAACTCAACGGCTATCCGATCATCCGCCGCGAAGTGAAGTACGGAAAATCCTCCCGCATCGATGTCCTGCTTGAACACGACAGACGCCCGCCCTGCTATGTCGAGGTCAAGAACGTCCATCTGATGCGCCAGACAGATTTGGCCGAATTTCCGGATTCGGTTACCGCGCGCGGTGCCAAGCATCTCGACGAACTGGCTGCGATGGTCGCAACCGGCGCACGCGCTGTCATGCTGTTCGTGATCCAGATCGGTTCGGCCACCTCGTTCACGCTGGCCCGCGACATCGACCCCAGCTATGGCCGCGCGTTCGATCGCGCTCGCGCTGCCGGTGTGGAAGCGCTGGCAATGACCTGCAAGATCACTACGGAAAGCATTAGCATCGCCAAACCTGTTCCGGTCGTGCTTTGAACCCCACGACTGCAAGGCATTTCGGTGTGGCACCAAAGGCTTATGCGCAAAGGGTTGACTTGCAAGACGGCACACAATCCTTAGATTAGCAGCTCACCTACCGAATCCAGCCGTTCTTGACCCCCACCTTGTCCTGATGAATTACGTCGAAGCCAACGAGACATCCCTCCGCAAGACCGGGCAGATCAAACTGCACGGCCCGTCGGCATTCGCCGGAATGCGCGTTGCCGGCGCGCTCGTCGCCCGATGCCTCGATGAACTGACAGACATCGTCAAGCCGGGCGTTCCGACGTCGGACATCGATGATTTCGTTCGCGAGTTTGCCTTCAGCCATGGTGCCTTTCCGGCGACGCTGATGTATCGCGGCTATCGCTATTCGACCTGCACCTCGATCAATCATGTGGTCTGCCATGGCATGCCCGGCGACCGGCCACTGAAGGAAGGTGACATCGTCAACGTCGATGTTACCTTCATCGTCGACGGCTGGTACGGCGATTCAAGCCGCATGTATGCGATCGGCGAAATCTCGCGAAAATCCCAGCGGCTTATCGAAATCACCTACGAAGCGATGATGCGCGGAATCGCCGCGGTCAAACCGGGCGCGACCACCGGCGACATCGGCCACGCGATCCAGAGCTTCGTCGAACCCCAGCAGATGAGCGTGGTACGCGATTTCTGCGGTCATGGTCTTGGCCGCATGTTCCACGATGAACCTAACATCATCCATGTCGGCCGCCCAGGCGAAGGCGTTCAGCTCAAGCCCGGAATGTTTTTCACCATCGAGCCGATGATCAATCTCGGCAAGCCACACGTCAAAATCCTGTCCGACGGCTGGACTGCGGTGACACGGGATCGCTCCCTCTCGGCCCAGTTCGAGCATTCGGTGGGCGTGACCCAGACCGGCGTCGAAATTTTCACGCTGTCACCGGGCAAGCGCGATAAGCCGTCTTACGCCTGACACCTGACCGTCTTGCGTCTGACTGCCTGACGCCAGAGCATCTCCTGGGCCATGCGCAAGCGCAATTTCTTGCCCTTTCCATTGCCGCCGGGGGCGCGCATTCTGCCGATCCAACCGAGGTGCCCCTGCGACCCGATGTCTGACGACCGCGACGATCCACAGACTTCAGGCTTCTCCGAAGCCCCGCATTACCACGGCCACCGCGAGCGGCTTCGCGGCCGATTCCGCAACGTCGGCGCCGATGCGCTCAGCGACTACGAGCTGCTGGAGATGGTGTTGTTTCGCGCGCTGCCGCGCCGCGACGTCAAGCCGATCGCCAAAGACCTGATCCAGCGTTTCGGCTCGTTCGCCGAGGTGGTCCATGCGCCCGAGGCGCGGCTGCGCGAGGTGACTGGCATTGGCGATACCGTCGTCGTCGAAATCAAACTGATCGCGGCCACTGCCAGCCGCGTCGCCAAGGGGAAAGTCAAACAGCGGACGGCGCTGTCGTCGTGGTCTTCGGTGATCGACTATTGCCGGACCGCGATGGCGTTCGCCGACAAAGAACAGTTCCGCATCCTGTTTCTCGACAAGCGAAACCAACTGATCGCCGACGAGTTGCAACAGGTCGGCACCATCGATCATACGCCGGTGTATCCGCGCGAAGTCGTCAAACGCGCGCTGGAGCTATCAGCGACCGCCATCATTCTGGTCCACAACCATCCGTCCGGCGATCCGACACCATCGACAGCCGACATCCAGATGACAAAATCGATCGTGGATATCGCGAGCACGCTCGGTATCCAGGTGCACGATCACATCATTGTCGGCAAGAACGGTCATGCCAGCCTGAAAGGCATGAAACTGATGTGACCGCGAATACAGTCGCATCAACGATTACTGACGCATCATAATAAAGGGATCTGGGCTGTCCGGCACGCGCCGCCACTGCGAATTGTCGTCGGCCTGAAAGCGCCACGTCTCGCCGCTCGCGGATTGCAGCACCAGTTCACCACGCTCAAGACGCCAGGCGTTCGGCGCAAACGTCGCGACCAGCGAATCGCAACGCGGCTTGAGGAACGCCGCAAAATTGTCCGGGCCGGCCTCGGTGTTCGTCAGCGTCAGACCGCAGATCACGCGGTTGTTGCTGCGGACCATGGCCCAGTCGCCGATCATCTGATCCATCGAACGCGCCAGCGACCGCGCCGACGCCAGATCTTGCAGGATATAGACGCCCTCACCGGTGCGCAGTCCCTCAAAGATGCCGCTTTCGACTTCGGTAAAATCGATCACCGACTGACCCTTGGGATCCTGCAGCCGGACGATGTCGAGACCTTTCACCGACCACGATGCGATATCCCTGGTGAAAGGCAGCGCTTCTGCGCACCCCTTTTCGAGTTCGAGCTTCAATCCCTGCGATACCGGATCGGCCTTGAGCGTCACGGCGCAGGTCTTGCTGCGCTCCGCGGTCGAAAGCTCCCATTGCCCGATCATATCGTTGGCAAGAGCACGGCTGTTTTGCGCAAGCACGATGCGGGTCGGCGTCATCACACACGAAACGGCAACAGACAAAACGATCGCACGGCACAGCATCCGCACGATATATCCTGACTGTCCATGCCTCGCATGCAGCTGCATCGTTAGCGGCCCTTGGGCGGCGTTTCCGGAACCGGCGTAATCGGTGGCTTGCCACCAAACCAGGCGAGCAGGTTGTCAACGACCAGCTTGTCCATCGCATTTCGGGTGGTGACCGATGCCGAGGCGATATGCGGTAGCAGCACGACGTTTTGCAGCGCACCCAGCGCGGCCGGCACGTTCGGCTCGTTGGCGAACACGTCGAGACCGGCCGCCATGATGGTGCCGTCCTTGAGCGCCGCGATCAGCGCCTCTTCATCGACAACCGATCCGCGGGCGACATTGATCAGCACACCGCGCGGCCCAAGCGCCTTCAACACCTCGGCATTGATCATCTTCGCCGTCGAAGGACCGCCCGGCGTGATCGCAATCAAGGTGTCGACATCCTTCGCCATGTCGATCAGCTTCGGATGGTGCTTGTAGCCGACATCTTTCGCCGGATTGCGCGAATGATAAACCACCGGCACCAGCGAGGCGTCGAGACGGCGCGCGATCGCCTGCCCAATGCGCCCCATGCCGACCATGCCGACGGTCCGGTCACGCAGCGAACCGGCGCTGAGAGGGAAATTTTGCGCCATCCAGTGACCGGAGCGCAGATAACGATCGGCCTTGATGAACTCGCGTAGTGTCGCGATCAGTAGCCCCAACGCGACATCGGCGACCTCTTCAGTCAGCACGTCGGGCGTGTTGGTGACGACGATATTTCGATCGATGGCATAGTTTGTATCAATGTGATCGTAGCCGACTCCAAAGGAGGAGACGATCTCGACCTTGGGAAAGCGCGACAGCATCACTCTGTCGGCCTGCACGAGCCCCGTAACGGCAACGCCGCGAATCCGGTTCGCCACATCCGCGCCAAGCCGGCTGAGATCGTGATGATTGTTGAATTTATGCAGAACGAAGTCATCGGTAAACCCGCCGTCGACGACCGGCTTCGAAGGACCATAGATCAACACATCGACCTTACCAGCAGACATTCCTCAATCCTTTCCGAGCGCACTTTCATGCCAGCGCCGCAGCATCAGATGCGACGCCAGCGCGAGGAGCGCATAGATGACAATGCCTGCGATCGATAGCAACAGCAAAGCGGCAAACATCCGGGGGATGTTGAGACGATATCCGGATTCCGCAATACGGTAAGCGAGTCCAGAGCCCGCTCCCGCAGCGCCCGCGGCAATTTCCGCAACCACGGCGCCGATCAATGACAGCCCTCCCGCGATGCGCAGGCCACCGAGAATATAGGGGAGTGCTGCCGGCAGCCGCAGGTACCGCAGCGTCTGGAAACCGGAGGCACGATACAGCTTGAACAGTCCTGCCAGATTGCGATCGACCGAATTCAATCCCAGCATCGTGTTCGACAGCACCGGGAAGAAGGCGACGATCCACGCGCAGGCAACGACGGCTAGCTGCTGCGGCAGATAGATCAAAAGCAGCGGCGCGATGGCAATGACCGGCGTGACCTGCAACACCACCGCATAGGGGAACAGCGAATATTCGAGCCATCGGGACCGGCTAAACAGCAGGGCTAACGCGACCCCTCCGATCGCGGCGGCCAGAAAGCCCTGCAAGGTTGTCGTCAATGTGACAGCCAGCGATTGCCAGAGTATCGGCCAATCCTCGATCAACGTGGCGAACACCGCACCCGGACCGGGCAGGATATAAGGCGGCAACTCGTTGGTGCGAACGATCAGATACCAGATCGCAATGCCGGCAACGAGAACGGCGACAGGCAACACCAACTGCAGCCGGCGCTCGAGCCGACCGCGCGCCGAGGCACCGTTCGGCTTGGTGTCGTGGCCTCCGCTCATCGTCCTGGCCTTTCACCGCTGGCTCTAGCGAGAGCAACTGAAACATTGCGGCATTGCGCGGCGTATTCGGCCGATGTGCGGAAATCTTCGCTGCGTGTTAGCGGCGCATTGATTTGAAATTCCTCACCGATGCGGCCCGGCCGTTGCGTCATCACTACGACGCGCTCGGACAGATAGACCGACTCGAACACCGAGTGCGTGACGAAGATCACGGTCTTGCGCAGCTTGCGCCACAAATCGAGCAGATCGTTGTTGAGGCGAAAGCGGGTGATTTCATCGAGCGCCGCGAAAGGCTCGTCCATCAGCAGAATTTCAGGATCGGTCACCAGCGCCCGCGCCAGCGAAACTCGCATCTTCATGCCGCCCGACAATTCACGCGGATAGACTTCGGCAAATTCGGACAGATCGACTTGCGACAGCACTTGGTTGATTTTCGCATTGGCTTCATCGCGAGACATTCTGGCGAGCTGCAGCGGCAAGCCAACGTTGTCCCTCACGCTGGCCCAGGGCATCAGCGTCGGCTCCTGAAACACGAACCCGATCGATTGCCGGACCGGATTTACGCTGGCTTGCGCCACAACGCACACCTCTCCCGAGGTTTGTGCCATAAGCCCCGCGATGATGCGCAGTGCGGTTGACTTTCCGCAGCCAGAGGGGCCGAGCAACGACACGAACTCGCCGCGTCGAACATCGAGATCGAACGGTCCGAGCGCAGCAACTCCGGATTCATAAATTTTGGTGATGCCACGCAAGCTCACTGCCGCGTCAGCATCCGCTTTACTGTGATGAGTGTCTGTCTCCACGAGACTCAGTTCTTCGGCCGCAAATCGACGCCGACACCTTTGTTGATGAAGCGCAGCGTATAGGCCTTGCGATAATCGATCTCGCGTTTGACAACGCCAGCGCGCGACATCTTGTCGAAGAAGCTCGCCATCCGCTCATCGGTCATCGCGCCGATCCCATCGCGCGCAGCACTGCCGGAATCGACGATTCCATAGTCTTTCATGGCTTCCACCGAATAGGACAGCAGGTCATCCGTCATTTCCGGATTCATTTTCTTGATCAGCTCATTGCCGCGGCTGTTGTCGCGATAGAGATAGTTGTACCAGCCGATGATCGAGGCATCGACGAACCGCTGCACCAGATCGGGCTTGCTGTCGGTCATGTCGAGTCGGGTCTCGATCAGCGTTGAGTAGGTATTGAACCCGTAGTCCGCGAGCAGCACCAGCCCCGGTTTGAACCCGGCTTTCTTTTCCACGGCGAAAGGTTCGGACGTGAGGTAGCCCTGCATCGCGCTCTTCTTGTCGGCAAGGAATGGCTGCGCGTTGAACGTATAAGGCTTCACTTTCGCTTCGCTGAAGCCATACTCTGATTTCAACCACTGGAAGTAGGTTGGCATGCCTTCCTTCGAGACAAACAACGTCAGCGGCTTGAGATCCTCGATCTTGGCAACTTTCGCTTCCGGGTGCGTGAGGAAAACCTGCGGGTCTTTCTGAAAGATCGCAGCGATCGCGACCACAGGGACTTTGTTGGCAACCGCATCAAGCGACTGAAGATTGTTGGCGCTCATGAAGAAATCGATCTTGCCGGCCAGCAGCAGCACACGATTGTTGGTATTCGGGCCGCCGGGGACGATCGTCACATCAAGGCCGTAAGTTTTGTAAGTCCCGTCGGCGACCGCCTGAAAGAATCCGCCGTGCTCGGCCTGCGCGACCCAGTTGGTACCGAACGACACTTTGTCGAGCTTATCCGGGACCTGCGCGGCAACGCCGGCGACAGTCGCCACTAGGGCCACCACGGCGCATATCGGAGCCAGACATCGGCCGAAGGCGTATCCAGGGCTCCACTTTCCAGACCTCATCGAAAACTCCTTGGCACGTTAACTTCCGGGCTGGAAACCATTCCGGCGGAGACCGCTGGCCTATCGCAGCCGAAAATGGATACATTGATCGCGATTATCACCGAAGTTACCGCGCAATCGCGCGCAATGAAACAGCTCCAAGGAACGGCCGGACTCTATGACTGCCAGGACCCCACCGCTGAACTGGACCGATATCCATTGGATGGATATGGCCGATGGGCGCTCTGCGGACTGGATCGCCGTTCTGCCACTGGCTGCAACCGAGCAGCACGGCCCGCACTTGCCGCTCGGAACCGACGTCATGATTGCCGAAGCGTTCCTTGCGCGTGTTCGCGAGCTTATTCCCTCAAGTATCCCTGCGGCCTTTCTGCCGGTGCAGGCGATCGGCTTGTCAACCGAACACATCGATTTTCCCGGCACGCTGACGTTGTCGCCGGACGCCGCGCTCGCACAATGGATAGCGATCGGTGAAAGCGTTGCTCGTGCCGGTGTCCGCAAACTCGTAATGGTGACCAGCCATGGCGGCAACAGCGCGGCGATGACTCTGGTAGCGCAGGAGCTGCGCGCACGGCACGGCATGCTTGTCGTCACGACAAGCTGGCATCGCTTCGGCATGCAGGACGGCTTGTTCCCGGATGAAGAATTACGCCACGGTGTCCACGGCGGCGCAGTCGAGACATCGATCATGCTGGCGAAGTATCCGCAGGCCGTGCGCATGGACAGGATTGCGGCGTTTACATCCGCAAGCGTGGCGATGGAGAAAGAGTTTCGCTGGCTGAGCGCACACCGCCCCGCGCCGTTCGCGTGGCAGGCACAGGATCTTCATCCTTCTGGCGCGATTGGCGATGCCACGCAGGCGTCAGCGGAGGCTGGTCACTTGCTCATCGAAGGCGGCGCAAAGGCTTTTTGTGAACTTCTTGACGATGTGGCGCGGTTTGATCTGAAAAAGCTCGCGACGAAACCATCCTGAAACACAAAGGCGCGCTTTCCGTCATTGAAGAATTAATTATCACCGGGACGAAACGCTTTAGCCTCGAACCTCATCCATCCTGGCTCCGACAAATGGGCATGCGGACCGGAAAGGGCCGCCTCAAACAGGATGGAGATACCCATGTCGATCAAGACCAAGATTGCTGCTCTCGCTCTCGCTGCTCTCACTGTTACCGGTGGTATCGCCGCGACCTCGCAGCCGGCTCAGGCTAAGGGCCTCGGCCTCGGCCTCGGCATTGCCGCTGGCGTCATCGGCGCAGCCGCAGTCGGCTCCGCGATTGCAGGTGGCCCGGGCTACTACGGTGACGGATACGCCTACGGCTATCGCCGCTGCGGCTGGGTTCGCCAGTTCGACGCTTACGGCAACTACATCGGCCGCGTGCGGACCTGCAATTACTAATTGATCGACGGTGGAATGCGTCCGGCACGGGCGCCTCATCCACCCCGTGTCGAACACGACCCGCCCGGTTGTCCCCCCGGGCGGGTCATTCGTTTTTAAGCGCGAAGCGATCGATGACGATCAGTATCTGATGGTCGATCGCAATCCGAAGAACAGCGCATTTCTGACAGCAGCCCCGGCGATCGGCGCATTGGGATCAGGCACATTTCCACCGGGGTGAACGGTGTACTGGAGGCTGGGCTGAAGCGTCCAACCGGGCGCGAGCGCCGCTGAATAGTTCAGTTCGAACGACAACTCATAATCGCGCAGCGGCTGCGGCAACCCTGAGAAGACAATCTGGTCGCGGCCCAGCGAACGCAATCGATCAGTGATATGGGAATAGATGAACACGGCGCCGGCGCTATCGAGCGGACGTCCCGGAAGCATCCCGTTCGCGATGACACCGCCCTCGATATAGAAATCGTTGAGATTGCGATCCGACGGCACGGCCGAGATGCGGGTAAATACGCCGATGCCTGAGTTCGCATCGCCTCCGGCCGGACGATAGAGTTGCTGATCGAACACCGCGTAGATGCCTTGATTTCCGCGAAACTGTCGGGCCAGCCCTGTGCTCGCCGGATCGGCAAGCGAAAGACTTAAGGTATCGAACCTCAGATCGTCGAAACGGCCGAAGTGATGCCACGCGCCAACGCGCACGCCGCCGGCGAGGCCGGTCGCATCCGGCGCCTGATTGTAGCGATATTGCAGCTCGCCGATCAGCAGCGGCGGATCGTTGATGCGAAAGTTCAGACCATGGCGGTTTTTTTCCTCAGCGGCGCCCGGCCCGGGGCCCGCAGGATCGCCATTGAACAGCGCAAGCAGTCCCGTGATGTCCGCAGTGGGTTCGAACTTCAAACGGACACCGGGAGTCGAGAGCGGATAGGCAGCACCACCGCCCGGCAAATTCTGTTTGGCGACCGTTGGCCAGTCACTCGAGAGAAACGGCGTAAAGTACTGGCTGTTGAAGAATTCACCGTCCGCCGTGAGCTGCCCGAAACGAAATCCGAAACGGCCATCGCCAAATTTCTGCTCGAGCCACAGTTCGGACAAGCGGATCGATGGCAACGCCTCGATGTTGCTGATGGTGTTGAGACCTCCAACCAGTGTCCCGTTCGGTCCGCCATTGCCGTGGGTCTGAAAGAAGTTCGAAAATAGCGTCAGGCCCTGCCAACCCGCGAGTTTCTCGAAGTCGATCCCGATCAGGCCTTCGTATTTGCCCTGAACGATCGAGCCCCGCTTGAGGCCACCGGAAAAGTTCGTCCAGCTTTCCGAGGTGAGCACCGAGCCAAACGTAATGCCGCGCTCGCGAAACCACTGCCGCCGAGCATCAAGCTCCAGCGGATCCGGCAGCCAGCTCCTGACCGTCGAGGCTTGCTCCACCGTAAACGACTGCGCGTGCAACGGCCCGGTCCCGTGAAACCACGCACAGCATGCCGAAACGGCCACCAGGCCTCGAAAATAAGCGAAAACACGCAAAACCATGCCGGATCAACTCTCCTCCGATCGGCTGTATTGCAATTGATAACTATTCGCAACAAGAAATTCTGCGGCAGATCAATTTGGATGGGCCAGTCAGATTTGGATGGGATTGGCGAGACCTGCCGCCCGCCTGAGTGAGAATATCAAACAGCCGCCGAACCGAATGAGTTTGCCTGAGCCATCGCCCACCCCTCTTTGAAGCGCGGGTCTTCAGTGCCCGAAATCAACTCCCCGGGCCGCAGTTGCGGATATAGCCGCGCAAACGAGATTACTTCCTTCGGCGATATCCGCTGGGTGAAATGGATCAGCCGCAATTCCCTCGGATGATCGAGACCGGCCGCAGCAACAAGCTCAGCAAGCGCATGCAGGGTCGCGCGATGGTAGTTATAGACGCGGTCAATCTTGTGCGGCACCACGAGTGCGCGGCCGCGGCTCGGATCCTGGGTCGCAACTCCGGTCGGGCACCTGTCGGTATGGCAGCTCAGCGACTGGATACAGCCGAGCGAAAACATGAATCCGCGCGCCGAATTGCACCAGTCGGCGCCAAGTGCCATCGCACGCGCAACATCGAATGCGGTCGCGATCTTGCCTGCCGTGCCGATTTTGATCCGTTCGCGCGCGTTGATGCCGACGAGAGCGTTGTGGACGAAGCTGACGCCCTCCCGCATCGGCATGCCGAGATGGTCCATGAACTCGACCGGTGCGGCACCGGTGCCGCCCTCGGAGCCATCGACGACGATGAAATCGGGATAGATGCCGGTCTCCAGCATCGCCTTGCAGATCGCGAGAAATTCCCAGGTGTGGCCGACGCACAGCTTGAAGCCGGCGGGCTTGCCCCCGGATAGCCGGCGCATCTCGCCGATGAACTGCATCATCTCGATCGGGGTCGAGAAAGCGCTGTGCCGTGCGGGCGAGATGCAGTCCTCGCCTTCGGTAATCCCGCGAATCGCTGCGATCTCAGGCGACACCTTCGCCGCTGGAAGAACGCCGCCGTGGCCGGGCTTCGCACCCTGGCTGACCTTCAATTCGACCATCTTGATCTGATCGTCAGATGCAATTTTGGCGAATGCCTCGGGATTGAAAGAGCCGTCGCGGTTGCGGCAGCCGAAATAGCCCGAACCGATTTCCCAGATCAGATCGCCTCCATTCTCGCGATGATACGGGCTGACTCCGCCCTCGCCAGTGTCATGAGCGAAGCTGCCCTTCTTGGCGCCTGCATTGAGCGAACGGATGGCATTGCTCGACAGCGCGCCGAAACTCATGGCTGAAATATTGAGAACCGAGGCCGAGTACGGCTTCGTACAATCGGGTCCGCCGATCAAAACGCGCGGCGGTTCGTGTGCCAGCGGACGCGGCGCCATCGAGTGCTGTAACCACTCATATCCATCTCCGTAAATATTCTCCTGTGTGCCGAACGGCCGCTTGTCGAGCACCAGCTTGGCGCGCTGATAGATGACCGACCGCGTATCGCGGCTGAACGGCATTCCATCCTTTTCGCTTTCGAAGAAGTATTGCCGCATCTCCGGGCGGATTTCCTCGAGCAGAAAACGCAGGTGGGCCGAGATGGGATAGTTGCGCAGCACCGCGTGGCTTTGCTGCGTCAGGTCGCGAATGCCGAGAATTGTGAGACCGCCAAAAATCAGAAACGGAATGACGATCCATTCGATCGCGTCAGGATCGAGAATGGCGATCCCGACGAGCATGATCGAAATAACCGCGCAGATCGTGAGAATGATGTAGCGCGGCGTGAACGGAAGCATCACGATATCCATAGACCAACCCCGACCTCAAAAGTGGCGCCATGGTACATTGCAGCCATGACACCGCAAATGCCCGCGGCAGGCGCGTACAGGCCTTTTATTCCGACATTCACATGAATGCCGTACAGATCAGAAGTCATCTGAGATCAACGGGTGCCGAGAAAGATCACGGGTCGCTGAAGCGACTTGGCCGGATTGGAGCGCCAACCGTGTAAGCCAAGCCGACACCTCACGCATCGGCTTCGAACGGCGATAATCCAGAGGTTGAAAACATGTGATTGGCTCGCCGGCTATCTGTTTCTGCCCCGCTTTTTTGTTGATCGGCATATTGCCTGAGCGGGTTGCGCTCCCGACATAGT
>JAKFUP010000139.1 GCA_021732625.1 Hyphomicrobiales bacterium | reverse complement strand
CGTATCCGAACCGTTCATCCGCAGGCCGATCGCAACGTCGCTGCTCGGCATTGCGCTGCTGATCGGTGGTGCGATGGGTTACTGGGCGTTACCCGTGTCGGCGCTGCCGCAGGTCGACTTCCCGACCGTGCAGGTGACGACGCGATTGCCTGGCGCAAGCCCGGATGTGGTTGCATCGCTGGTGACGGCTCCGCTGGAGCGGCAACTCGGCCAGATTCCGGCGCTCACATCGATGAACTCCACGAGTTCGTTCGGTGTCAGCCAGATTTCGCTGCAGTTCGATCTTGGCCGTGACATCGATGGCGCGACGCAAGACGTTCAAGCTGCGATCAATGCCGCCGCCGGCACCCTGCCGCGCAACCTTCCGTATCCGCCGACCTACGCCAAGGTGAATCCCGCTGACGCGCCGGTGATGACGCTCGCGCTGACATCTGAAACCGTCTCGCTGCGTTCGATGAGCGATCTGGCGGATACCCAACTGGCCCAGCGCCTCAGTCAGATTTCCGGGGTCGGGCGAGTTTCCATTTTGGGTGGATTGAAGCCAGCTGTGCGGGTGCAGGCGGACCTTGCACGGCTCGCAGCCTATGGCATTTCGATGGAGGACCTGCGCGCCGCGATTGCGAGCGCCAACGTGTCAGGCCCCAAGGGCGCGCTCGACGGTGCGCAACAGGCCTACACCATCGCCGCCAACGATCAGGTCGCGGCTGCTGATGCGTACAAGCCGATCGTGATTGCCTATCGCAACAATGCGCCGGTGACGATTGGCGATGTCGCGCAAATCGTCGACGGCCTCGAGAACGACAAGACCGGCGGCTGGTTTCAGGGTACGCCCGCGGTCATCATCGACATCCAGCGCCAGCCGGGCGCTAACGTCATCGAAGTGGTGCGCCTGATCCGTGCTGAAATTCCGCGACTGCAGAATGCTGTCCCGGCTGCGGTGAAACTGACAGTCGTCAGCGATCGCACGGTTACCATCCGCGCGGCGGTAAACGACGTGCAGTTCACGCTGGTTCTCACCGTGATCCTCGTCACACTGGTCGTGTTGCTGTTCCTGCGCTCGCTGCGCGCAACCATCATTGCCGGCGTGGCGCTGCCGCTCTCGCTGGTGAGCAGTTTCGGCGTCATGTATTTTGCGGGATTCAGTCTGGATAACCTGTCGTTGATGGCGCTCACCATCGGCACCGGTTTTGTCGTCGACGATGCCATCGTGATGATCGAGAATATCGTCCGGCACATGGAGGACGGCGACGGGGCGATGGAGGCGTCGCTCAAGGGCGCACGCGAAATCGGCTTCACCGTGATCTCGCTGACGGTGTCGCTGATCGCCGTGTTCATTCCATTGCTGTTCATGTCGGGGCTGGTAGGGCGAATGTTCCGCGAGTTCGCGCTGACGTTGACGATCGCGGTGGTGACGTCTGCAATCGTCTCGCTAACGCTGACGCCAATGATGTGCTCGCGGCTGCTCAAGCGTCACGGCGAAGAAATGGCCGTACCGGGACTGGCTGCGGTCAGCCGCTTCATCGATCGCACCGTTGAAGGTTACCACCGCACGTTGCTCTGGGTTCTGCAGCGCCAGCGTGCGACGCTGATCGTCACTTTCTTGACGGTTGTTGCAACGCTGGTCTTGTACCTGATTGCGCCGAAGGGATTTCTGCCGCTGCAAGATACGGCTGCGATCACGGCGGTCACTGAGGCCGGTCCGACAGTGTCGTTTGACGAGATGAGCAGCCGGCAGGCGAATATCGTGGCCGCGATTCAGGCGGATCCGGATGTCACCGGCATTGTATCCGTGATTGGAGCCGGTACGGTCAATCCGACGCTGAACGTCGGGCGTCTTGTGATTAACCTGAAGCAGCGCGGTGCACGCAAAACCGGTATTGTTGAAATCATCGAACGGTTGAAACTGCGCGCCAGCAGCGTTGCCGGTATGACGGTCTATTTCCAGCCGGTTCAGGACATCCAGATCAGCACCCGCGCAAGCCGCTCGCAGTATCAGTATACGCTGACCGCGACCGAACCGGCGATGGTCTCGGAATGGTCGGGAAAGCTCGCTCGCGAATTGCAGCGGGATCGGTTGTTCCGCGATGTATCGTCCGAGTCTCAGGATGGCGGCCTCAGTCTCGTGCTCGATGTCGACCGCCAGCGCGCGGGTCAGCTCGGCGTATCGGTACAGGGTGTCAACGATACGCTGAACGATGCCTTCGGCCAGCGGCAGATTTCAACGATCTACGGCCAGGCCAACCAATATCGCGTCGTGCTCGAAGCTCTGCCGGAGTATCAACGCGATCCGTCGGTATTGTCGAAGCTGTACGTCCCCGGTGCGGCAGGAGCGCAGGTGCCCATCGAAGCTATTGCGACACTGACGCGCTCGACCGCACCGCTCGCGATTTCGCATCAGGAGCAATTTCCCTCGGTCACGATCAGCTTCAACCTCGCGCCCGGAGAAGCTCTCGGTGACGCGGTGAACGCCGTCAAGGAAGCCGGGAAACGCATTGGTATGCCGACCACCATCACCGGGCTGTTCTCGGGCGATGCGGCGGAATTCTCGCGATCGCTGTCGGGCCAACCGTGGCTGATCCTCGCGGCCCTCGTCACGATCTACATCGTGCTCGGCGTGCTGTACGAGAGCTACATCCATCCGATCACGATTCTATCGACGCTACCGTCCGCGGGCGTCGGTGCGATCCTGGCACTGATGCTGTGCGGGGAAGATTTGTCGGTGATCGGCCTGATCGGAATCATTCTGTTGATGGGCATCGTCAAGAAGAACGCCATCATGATGATCGACTTCGCACTCGAGGCGGAGCGCCATCGCGGCATGTCGTCGTATGACGCCATCGTGCAGGCATGCTTGCTGCGATTTCGTCCCATCATGATGACGACTTTGGCTGCGTTATTCGGTGCTCTACCGCTGGCATTGGAGAGCGGGACGGGGTCGGAATTGCGATTTCCGCTCGGCGTCTCGATCATCGGCGGATTGATCCTCAGCCAGTTGCTCACGCTCTACACGACGCCGGTGATTTATCTTGCGCTGGATCGCCTCAATCGCAAGGTTGAGACGGCGTTGCCACCCGTCGATCCTTCGTCCGCTCCGCCGATTGCCGGAGCCACCGAAGGGATCCAGTGATGTCGATCTCCGAGCCCTTCATCCGGCGTCCGGTCGGCACGACGTTGCTGGCGATCGGACTGTTTCTGGTCGGACTCGTCGCTTATTCCGTTCTGGCAGTCCAGAGCATTCCGAACGTCGAATTTCCGTCAATCTCGGTTACCGCGTCCCGGCCCGGCGCCGATCCGTCGGTGATGGCGGCAACGGTGGCTGCGCCATTGGAGCGTCGGCTCGGTGAAATTTCGGGCATCAACCAGATCACATCGACCAGCTCGCTGGGATCGAGCCGCATTTCCCTGCAGTTCGACATCAATCGCAACATCGATCGGGCTGCTCGCGACGTGCAGGCGGCGATCAATGCGTCGCTCGCCGACCTGCCGTCCGATCTGCCGTCGCTGCCGACGTTCCGCAAGGCCAATCCTGCGGCGTCGCCGGTCCTGATTCTGGCGCTGACGTCGCAGACGATGTCCACCAGCGCCATCTACGACGTCGCCGACACCGTGCTCGCGCAACGCATCGCTCAGATTCCGGGCGTGGGCGAGGTCAATGTCAGCGGTGCGGAGCAGCCTGCGGTACGCGTGCGGCTCAATCCCGGTGCGCTTGCCAATGCCGGAATTTCGACCGAGACCGTGCGGCTTGCAATCGTCAATGCCAATCCGCTGGCGCCGTCCGGAATCTTCGATGGCACGCGTCAGAGCGAAACCATCGCGCTCAATCCGCAGATGCGGACCGCGGCCGAGTTTCGCGACATCATTATCAAATCGACCAACGGCAACACGTTACGGCTCGCCGATATCGCGCAAGTCGATGACGCGACCCGCAACAGCCGATCGATCGCCTGGTTCAATAAACAACCGGCAGTTCTGATCCTCATCACCAAACAGGGCGATGCTAACGTCATTGAAACCGTCGAGCGGGTCAAAGCGATCCTGCCGGACCTCGGCCAATGGATTCCGGCGGGGATCGATTTCTCGATCCTGTCCGACCGCACCGGCACAATTCGCGCCAGCGTTGAGGATATGGAATGGACGCTGCTGGCGACCGCGGTTTTGGTGATGGCGGTGGTGTTTCTCTTTCTGCGGCGGGGCATTCCAACCATTGCTGCGGGCATATCGGTGCCCCTTGCGCTGGCCGGGACATTCGTCGGGATGTGGATCGCCGGCTTCTCGGTCAACAACCTGTCGCTGATGGCGCTCGCGATTTCGGTCGGCTTCGTGGTCGACGATGCCATCGTGATGATCGAGAACATGCACCGCAATCTCGAAGCGGGAATGCAGCCCTATCGCGCGGCGGTGGAAGGGGCGAAGCAGATCGGTTTCACCGTGGTTGCGATCAGTCTGTCGCTGATCGCGGCATTCACGCCGCTGATTTTCATGGACGGCATCATCGGAAAGCTGTTCCGCGAGTTTTCGCTGACGCTGACGTTTGCGATCGTGGTTTCGACTATCGTATCCTTGACGGTTACGCCGATGATCTGCGCGCATTACATCAAGGCCGCGCATATCGGCCGCCAGAACTGGTTCGATCGCGTGGTCGAAGGCAGTCTCGATGCGGTCGTGCGCTCCTATGAACGCTCGCTACGTGTTGTGCTGCGGTTTCCCGTTCTGACGATGATTGTGTTTGTCGCAACCATCGCCGCGACCGTCGCGCTTTATGTGAAAACGCCGAAGGGCTACTTTCCGAGCGACGACAGCGGTCTGATTATCGGATCGACACGGGCATCGCCCGAAGTCTCGTTTCAGGCCATGCTGCCATTGCAGCAGCGCGTTGCCGAGATCGTACTGAGCGATCCGGCGGTTGCGGGACTGGGCTCGTCGCTGGGCGGGAGCGGTGGGCCGGGCGGTGGATCGAACCGCGGCCGCATGTTCATCAGCCTGAAACCGCTCGCTGAACGCGACGGCGGCGTCACCACCCAGCAGGTCATCGACCGCTTGCGTCTGAAACTGTTTCGCGTCCCCGGCATTCGCCTGTTTCTGTTCGCAGCACAGGATGTGCGCGCAGGTGGCCGGCAGAGCGATTCCGATTATCAATATACGTTGGTCAGCGCCGATCTCGATCTGCTGACCAAGTGGGCGCCGCTGGTCTCGAAACGGATGGAAAGCATCACGGGTTTGACCGACGTGTCGAGCGATCGCGATCCGGGTGGCCTGGAATTGAGGCTCGTCATCGACCGCAAGATGGCGTCGAGCCTCGGCGTCAAGGTTCAGGATATTGACAACGCATTGAACAATGCTTTTTCGCAACGGCAAATCTCGACGGTCTATACGCAGCGCAATCAGTACAAGGTCGTGCTCGAAGTCGATTCGAGATATCAGCGCGACCCCTCGGACCTCGGCAAGATCTACGTGTCCGGTGCGGACGGGACACAAATTCCGCTGTCAGGGCTTGTCCGTTATGAACGCGGGCTATCGCCGCTGGCGGTCTATCATCAAGGTTCATTTCCGTCTTCGACCGTATCTTTCGGACTGTTGCCTGACGTGACGCTGCAGGATGCCACGGCGCGGATTCAGCAGGCGGTCAACGAACTCCATATGCCAGAGGGCATTCGCGGCTCTTTCGACGGCAATGCCGGTGACTTTGCCCGCACAACGGGACGGCAGCCGCTGCTGATTCTGGGCGCCTTGATTGCGATGTATATCGTTCTCGGCGTGCTCTATGAGAGTCTGCTGCATCCCTTGACGATCATCTCGACGCTGCCGCCAGCAGGGCTTGGCGCGTTGATCGCGCTTCAACTGTTCAACACGCCGCTGACTGTGATTGCGTTCATCGGAATCATTCTGCTGATCGGGATCGTGAAGAAAAACGGCATCATGATTGTCGACTTCGCCCTTGAAGGTGAGCGTCATCGCGGGCTGTCGTCGCGGGAGGCGATCTTCGAGGCCTGCATTGCCCGCTTCCGGCCGATTCTAATGACGACGATGGCGGCATTGCTCGCTGCCGTGCCATTTGTGATCGCGGTCGGCCCTGGCACCGAGCTGCGGCGGCCGTTGGGCATTACGATTATCGGCGGTCTGATCGTGTCGCAGATTCTGACGTTGTACACGACGCCGGTGATCTATCTGCTGATCGACCGGTTGAGGCGTCGTCCATTGCCAGAGAAAACCCCCGCAATAGCTCCCGCGGAATAGATGATTGCGCAGCTAGCCGTTGTCGCGCCTACCTGTGAGGCGTATAGGCGGCTGATGTCCAATGATCGTCCGCCCGATATCAAGCCATCGAACGAGGACGCCCCGCAGGAATGCGAGCGCTGCGGCAAGCCCGTGGAGCTTTGCGTCTGCGACGGTATCGTCCCGCTCGAAAACCGCATCGAGCTTCTGATCCTGCAACATCCGCAGGAGCAGGACAGGGCCCTTGGCACGGCGCGTTTGACAGCGATGCATTTCACCAAAGCGACGCTGAAGATTGGCCTGTCGTGGCCCAGTCTTTCCAAAATCCTTGGCCGCACCGTCGATCCTGCGCGCTGGGCCATCCTGTATCTTGGCTCGTCGAAGGTGGCCGCGCTCGAAACCGATCGTGATGTGGTCATGCTTGATCGCAAGGGCGCGCTGGAAGATAACCAGACGGCACTTTTGAAGAGCATCGAAGGCGTGATCGTTCTCGACGGGACGTGGAGCCAGGCCAAGGCGCTGTGGTGGCGCAATGCCTGGATGCTGAAGTGCCGCCGCGTCATTTTGGGGCCAGCGCAGCCTTCGCGCTACGGCAAGCTGCGGCGCGAACCGAGGCGCGACGGGCTGTCGACTCTGGAAGCCGCAGCGATGTTGCTGAGCCGGCTGGAGCGCCGCGAGGAGATCGCGACAGCGCTACATGCGAGCTTTGATCGTTTGCTGACGAATTACCGCGCGGCGCAAGCGGCTGGCTCGGAGGTCGCACCGAAGCCTGTGGCGCGGCGATCCGGGCGAGTGCGGCGGCGGAAATAGGTATTTTACGAGTGGTTCACCGCTTTGGTTGGTCTGTTGGCCGTGTGGTTGCCCGGCCATAACGTGTGCTGTATATGCAGGGCGGGTTCGCCGGTTTCCGGGTCGCCCGGATGGCCACGTGGCGGAGTGGTTACGCAGCGGTCTGCAAAACCGTTTACACCAGTTCAATTCTGGTCGTGGCCTCCACTCGCGATTTCACTCGCGCGCATTTTTTTTCAGTGAATTGAGACACCAAACGCCGTCAGCACGACGCTTCCCATCCGGCGGGGAATGGGACGTCCAGCCAGTTGACCGGCTGATTGTCATTGGCCGGGAACGGCAGTTCGTACTGAAAATCCTCGGCAAAACCGGATGCGATTTCGTCGCTAACGGTTTCGATCAGGCGGTCGTAAGCTGCGTCGGTCATGGCAAATCCCTCGATCCAGAGGGGACACTGCCAGACAAGATTTTGGATCGCGTTGCGGGGATTGCTAAGATTTTAGCGAAATAGCCGAATCCTGAACGGGGTCTGTCGCGGCCAGACCGCAATCCGGGCGCTTTGGACCTCAAAGTCGCCTTCGGACGTCGGCCTGACCCAGGCAAAACCTTGGTTCGTCTTCTGTTTCCGGCCTGTTAAGACCACTGGCGTATTATTCAAATCCGCTTTGCAATGCATCGGGCCTTTGTTATACGCGGCCTGCTTCGCTTAAGCGCTGTTCCTCGGTAGCTCAGTGGTAGAGCATTCGACTGTTAATCGAATGGTCGCTGGTTCGAATCCAGCCCGGGGAGCCACTTCATTCAATCGAAATTTCTTAGTTCATAGCCCTTCAAGGCGGACCAGTCCTCATCACATCCAGTGGTGCTGGCTCTGTTGCCTTTGGTAAATCGATGGATCAAGGATAGTCCCCGAAGCGGCTTTTCAGGCCGCACGATTCTGAGGGATGTCCGATGTCTGATTTCGCCGTGGCACGACGCCGAATGGTCGATTGCCAGGTTCGGCCGAGCGACGTCACCGACCTGCGGATCATCGACGCGATGCTTGAAGTGCCACGTGAATTGTTCACGCCGAAGACCTTGCAAAAACTGGCTTATCTTGATCAAGACTTGAATGTCTGCGAGTCTGGGATAGCGCCGCGCGTCCTGTTGAGGCCTGCCTTACTGGCTCGTATGCTGCAGGCAGCGGCTGTCACGGAAAACGACAATGTTCTCATTGTCGGATGCGCCAGCGGGTACGCTGCAGCTGTTATTGGCAAGCTCGCCCGTAGTGTTGTCGCAACTGAAGCTGATCCTGCTCTCGCTGCACACGGCAAGGTAGTTTTGTCACAGTCAGGCGCAACCAATGTGACGATGAAACAGGCCCCGGCTGAAGCTGGCGATCCCGCAGGCGTGCCATTCGACGTGATTCTGGTTCATGGCGCCGCGCAGGTGCCCCTGACGGCCTTGCAGCAACAGCTTCGTCTGGGCGGGCGGATGGTATGGGTCGATGCTTCCGGCAACACTGAGCGGGCGATGCTGTTGACCCGTTCTGAGGCCGATTTCGGCAGCCGTGTGTTGTTCGACGCAACAGCGCCGGTACTGCCCGGTCTCGCGCGCCAGCCCGCGTTTGTTTTCTGACGTTTTGGGACGAATCGTCACACGATTTCAAAAGTGTGGCTTGGATGTCCCACTTCCCAAGTCTTTTACAAGCGGGGCTTACGCCCGGGGCGTGCGGTGCCATATGGTGGCAACGACTCAAAATGGGGACCTTCGCCGGACCCCTGTTTTGGATTACACCGGTTTATGCAAAACCGGCGTGTGGGGAACAATTGAGAGTTGGAATGGCTGTGACGCGTGGGGCGACGCAGATTTTTGGAGCGCTGGTTGCGGGTCTGCTTGCGACCTCGTCGCTGGTGACGGCCGCGCGCGGTGACACCATCGAGGCCGCGCTGGTCCGCTCCTATCAGAATAACCCGCAGCTGAATGCGCAACGCGCTTCGGTGCGCGCGACCGATGAGACCGTGCCGCAAGCGCTATCGGGCTATCGTCCGCGTGTCGCGGTGACGGCGAACGCTGGCGGGCAATATTCGGATTTCCAGACTCAGAACAGTACTGCGACCGGAACGGTGTCGTCGGTTATCAACGGCGTGACTTATCCGCGCAGCGTCGGCGGTACCATCAGCCAGACTCTGTACAACGGTCAGCAAACCGCCAACCGTACGCGCGCGGCCGAGAGCCAGGTGTCTGCTGCGCGAGAAGCCTTGCGCGTGCTCGAGCAGACCGTGCTGTTGTCGGCTGCGACGATCTACATGGATTATCTGCGCGATGCGGCGATCGTCGAGGTTCAGCGCAGCAACACCCGTGTTCTGGAGCAGACGCTGAAGCAAACGCGTGATCGCTTCAACGTCGGCGAAGTGACCCGCACCGACGTTGCGCAATCCGAATCGCAACTCGCTGCTGGCCGCACCCAGTTGCTGACTGCCGAATCCAATCTGACGACGACGCGCGCAAACTTCCGCCGCGTCATCGGAAACGATCCTGATGCATTGGCGCCGGGCTCGCCGGTCGATCGCTTTTTGCCGTCCACCCTGCCGGCAGCGATCAATCTGGGTCTGATCGAAAACCCCAACGTGACAGCATCGATCTATGGCATCGATGTCAGTCATCTCCAGGTCAAGGTCAACGAAGGCGCGCTGTTTCCGACGCTGACGCTGCAGGCCAGCGTGCAGCAGGCTTACGATGTGTCGATAACGATCCCGCGACAGTTTTCGGCGATTGGCTCCGCGCAGCTGTCGGTTCCGATCTATCAGGGCGGGGCGGAATATGCGCTGATCCGCCAATCCAAGGAAACGCTGGCGCAACAGCGACTCAATCTCGAACAGGTACGCGACCAGATTCGCGCGACGGTTTCGCAGGCTTGGGGACAGCTGGTCGCCGGTAAGGCTCAGGTGGCCTCTGCGCAGGCCCAGGTCGCAGCATCCGAGATTGCGCTCAATGGCGTCCGCGAAGAAGCCCGCGTCGGTCAACGCACCACATTGGACGTCCTCAACGCCCAGCAGTCGCTGGTCAACGCTCGTGTCGCATTGGTGACAGCTCAGCATGACCGCGTTGTTGCATCGTACAGCGTGCTTAGCGCAATCGGACGTTTGTCGCCGCAAGTGCTGAAGCTCAGCACCACGATCTACGACCCCACCGTGCATTATCATCAAGTGCGCGACAGCTGGTTCGGCCTGAAAATTCCGGACGGGCGATAGGTTTTCGCAACACCACATCGAAAACCGTGATGAACGCCGGTGTTTGCGGCTGCGTCGCTTGCTTTCAATTATTGCCCTGACATAGCCTCGCAAGAGGATTCGGAACGATTCGAATCGCGTCAGGTATGATGGCGGTTCGGTCGATTGCGATCTTCATGCCGCGGGGGGCCGGCGGAACGCGCTGAAATCCAATTTGGCTAACCGTAAAGCACGGCCGTGAATGACCACCTTGAAGTACCAATGAGTTGCCGATGATGTGGGGTCGGAAATGACACAGGCGGCCAAAACGCAGGAACCCTCGATGGAGGAGATTCTTGCGTCGATCAGGCGCATCATTGCCGACGACGAAGCCAAACCCATTGCTGGAGAGCCAGCGCCCGCGAAGCCGGAACCCGCGGCGGCGCGTCCACAAGCCATGACCGGCATTCCGCCGTCCGCCGTCAAACCCGCTCGCGCGCCAACTCCGCCGGCCGCACCGCCTCCGGCGGCCGCGCCCGCTGCGGCTGCGTCGAACAGCCAGGACGACATCGATGCGATGCTGGCCAGCCTCGAAGCTGACACTTCGGAAGCCGAAGTGCGACCGGCGCAAGCCGAGCCCGAAGCCGATGTGTTCGAATTGACCGAACAGATGACAGTGCCGGCCGCGGAACTGCAGACGATTGAAGCGGACGACGACCTCGAATTCTCCGAGCCACCGGCGATTGAAACCGCCGCATATACCCGTCCTTATGAGCCTGCTCCCGCGGTCGAGCCCCGTTCTTTTTCTCCTCCGCAAACGCCAGCTCCCGCGGCGATGCTATCGCAATCGACGGCATTCGCAGTCGAATCTGCCTTCAATTCGCTGGCCAATACGGTGCTGAGCAACAATGCTCGCACGCTCGAGGATCTCGTCAAGGAAATGCTGCGGCCGATGCTGAAAACATGGCTCGATGACAATCTTCCGGTCGTGGTGGAGCGCATCGTCAAGGCCGAGATTGAGCGGGTCTCCAGAGGCCGCTAGTATCGCGTAGCGACGGGCGGTCTTATTGCGCGCTTGACGCGATCGGCGGGTTGACTTGCGTCCCGCTCGCGGGGTTAAACCCATATTCATCAAGCCTTTTCCCCATTTGCCGATCAGCCGTCCGTAACGGATGTTCTGTCCGGCATCCTGATCTGTGAACGCTCCTGCAATGATCGAAAAAACCTACCAGCCCGCCGAGATCGAAAGCCGCATCGCGCGCGCATGGGAAGAAGCGGGCGCGTTCAGGGCCGGACGGCCCGAGCGGCGCGACGCGACGCCTTACACGATCGTCATTCCGCCGCCGAACGTGACCGGCTCGCTGCACATGGGCCACGCGCTCAACAACACGTTGCAGGACATCCTGTGCCGGTTCGAGCGGATGCGCGGCCGCGATGTGTTGTGGCAGCCGGGCACCGATCATGCGGGTATCGCGACGCAGATGGTGGTCGAACGGCAACTGATGGAGCGGCAGGAACCGGGCCGGCGCGACATGGGCCGCGCCAAATTTCTTGAGCGTGTCTGGCAGTGGAAAGCCGAATCCGGCGGCGTCATCGTCAATCAGCTGAAGCGGCTCGGGGCATCATGCGACTGGTCGCGCGAGCGCTTTACGATGGACGAGGGTCTGTCGCGGGCGGTTGCGAAAGTCTTCGTCGAGCTGCATCGCGACGGGCTGATCTACAAGGACAAACGGCTCGTCAATTGGGACCCAAAGCTCCTGACCGCGATCTCCGATCTCGAAGTG
>JAKFUP010000233.1 GCA_021732625.1 Hyphomicrobiales bacterium | reverse complement strand
AGCGCTTTCATGAACTGAACGAACAGTTTCACAACGCGGTCTATGGCGGCTCTCACAATTCTTATATCGCCGAGACGACGCTCGCGACCCGCGTGCGGGTGCAGCCGTTTCGCAGAGCGCAGTTTCGTAATCTCGGCCGACTGAAGAAATCCTACGTCGAGCACGACCGCGTCGTCACCGCGATCATGCGCGGCGATCGCGTCGGCGCTGCGGCTGCGATGCGCGATCATATCCAGACCGTGCGCGGCGAATACGAGACGTACGCCGAGACGGTCTAGAGCATGATCCGGAAAAGTGGATACCGGTTTTCCGAAAAGATCATGCTCCAACAAAAAGATAGAGCAGGATGACGATTCGAGGAGAAGTCATCCCGCTCTACGCCCGGATCGCCTGAGCCGACATAAACGCGCGCCAGCCGCCAAATTCCGAAATGTCGCGCGCGCCTTCGACCGCCTTCGCTTCTGCAAGGAAGCCCTTCACCTGACGGCCATCGGCGAGATTGAGCGTGCCGATCGACAACGGCTGCGGGATCGCAGCCACGAATTCGCCGAACGCCGCAGCGCTCATCGCCCAGACTTCGACCGCAATCGCAGCGCCCGTCCCGGTATCGACGCGCAACAGCCCAGGCTTCGGCGGCATCGTACCGTTCAGCGCATAGAGCCGATAGTCCGGTGCGGTCGTGGTCGCCTGCAGCAACCGCGCGTTCAAGGCGCGCAATTCGCCATTCAGCACCATGCCCGACAGATGCGCGCCGACGACGGCGATGGCGATCTCTCCGTCCTTCAGCGCAACTGGAAGCGCTTCCAGCGCCGGTTGCGGACCGCCGCGCGCGCCCATTGGCAAACCGGTGTCAGCGTGGAACACGCGGCCGATACTGGCCAGCAGCGCATCGTCGCCGCCGCGTCCGAGCAGCGTCACGCCGAACGGAATGCCGTCGCCGCGCATTGACGCCGGGATCGCAAGGCCAGACATATCGAGCAGGTTGACGAAATTCGTGTAGGTGCCGTTGCGGCTGTTGAGTTCGATCGGATCGGCAAGCACTTGCTCGACTGTGTAAGCCGAGGGTGCGGTCGGCAGCAGCATCGCATCGATGCTCTTGAATGTGTCCTGCGCCATGCGGCGCATCGCTTCGAGTTTATAGAACGCGCCGAACGCATCCACCGCGCTGCCGTGCTTGCCGCCCGCGGTGATTTCGCGCGTCACCGGATGAACCGCGCCGGGATTGGTTTCCATCAGCTCGCGCGCGACGAAGTAACGCTCCGCCAGCCACGGTCCTTCATAGAGCAGCCGCGCCGTCTCATAAAACGGTTCGAGATCGAACTCGATCATCTTCGCGCCAAGCGACGCCAGACGCGACACCGCCGCGTCGTAACCCTTCGCCGCGAGATGATCGCCGAAGAATTTGAGCTGACCGGCTTTCGGCACGCCAATCCGCACATTCGACGGCAGCCCGCCAAGCGGCGCGACACTTCGCTGCCGCGAATACGGATCGGTGGCGTCGTATCCGGCGATGACATTGAGCACCGTCATCGCGTCATCGACCGTGAGCGTGAAGATCGATACGCAATCGAGCGTGCGGCAGGCCGGAACGACGCCCGAGGTCGACACCAGCCCCACGCTTGGTTTCAGCCCGACGATATTGTTCAGCATCGCAGGCACGCGGCCGGAGCCCGCGGTATCGGTGCCGAGCGACAACGGCACGAGGCCGGCGCCAACAGCAACAGCGGAGCCGGAGCTCGATCCACCGGGCACGAGATCGCTGCGGATGGAGTTGCGCGGAATGCCGTAAGGCGAGCGCACGCCGACAAGGCCGGTGGCGAACTGATCGAGATTGGTCTTGCCGATCACGATCGCGCCCGCCGCGCGCAACCGCGCAACCGCAGTGGCATCCCGCTCAGGCTTATACGCATACGCCGGACATGCCGCCGTGGTCGGCAACCCCGCGACGTCGATGTTGTCTTTCACCGCAACCGGAACGCCGAACAACGGCAGATCCTTGCCGTCTTTCGCCGCCAGCGCCTTCGCCTCGGCGATCACATCGGCCTCATCGCGCAACGCGATAAACACCGCCGGATCGTTGTACTCCCGGATGCGGTGATACATTCGCGCGATGGTATCCGCCGGTGAGACCCGGCCGCTGCGATGCGCGGCAACGATGGCAGCGATGGTCTCGGTCACGACGAACTCATCCTTTGTTGCGGCGTCCCGGCATGCAAACGGCCGATCCGCAGCCGGACTCACGACGATGCAGACAGTTTACTCGCAGCCGCGGAAATGCCGAGCAAGAGGTGTTGGCTACCAATGCTCAATGTTTGAGCAATGAAATACAATGTGTTGGTTGATGCCGTTTATGAGGATGTTTCTGACGAGAAAGCCTCTCCTCCGCCAGCGCTCTCGATGCCGATTGACCGGCTGACCATCGCCGCAGACAATCCCGGCAAGCCGCCGCAGGAATAGCGGAAAATCACAAGAACCCGTTGAAATGTTGGAGAAACTCCATGGATCTCGGCCTCCGCGGCAAGACCGTCCTGATCACAGGCGCCTCCAAGGGCATCGGCGCAGCCGCCGCCGAGGCGTTTGCCGAGGAAGGCTGCAACCTGAGGCTGGCTGCCCGCAGCCAACCTCAGCTTGAGGATCTGGCCCAGCGCCTGCGCAGCGCCCACCAGATTTCGGCCAACATCCACGTCACCGATCTGCGCAAGCCGGAGGACGTGGCGGGACTGGCCGAGGCCGCCGGCGACGTGGACATTCTGGTCAACAACGCAGGCGACATTCCGGGCGGCTCGATCGACAAGATCGATGAGGCCACATGGCGGCATGCGTGGGAGCTGAAAGTATTCGGCTACATCAACCTCACGCGGTTGTTCTACGCCAAAATGAAAACGCGCGGCCACGGCGTCATCATCAACGACATCGGCGCGGCGGGCGAAAAATTCGATTTCAACTACATCACCGGAAGTGCCGGCAACGCCGCGCTGATGGCGTTCACGCGCGGGCTCGGCGGCGGCAGCCTGAAAGACAACATCCGCGTCGTCGGCATCAATCCGGGTCCGGTCGCAACCGAGCGCAACATCTCGCTGACGAAACGGCAAGCACAGCTGCGGTTCGGCGACGAAAACCGCTATCAGGAAATTCTTGACGCCTATCCACTGCGCCGTCCGGCGAAGCCGCGCGAGATCGCCGACATGATGGCGTTTTTGGCATCCGAGCGCTCCGGCTATACCACCGGCGTCATCATCACCATCGATGGCGGCATGTGCGCCGCGCCGCGGTGAGGCATCACTGGCAACAATGGAATATCCGTCATGGCCGGGCTCGTCCCGGCCATCCACGTCTTTCTATCTTGCCAAGACGTGTTGATTAAGACGTGGATGCCCGGCACAAGGTTTGTGCTCGGGCCAGCCATAGGCTGGACCCGGGTGCCGGGCATGACGAAGAAAATTTTGATGTAAAGGCGATCGAAATGCCCCCTACCCGCTCCAATCTTCGCATCGACTCCGGCCGGCTCTGGGGCGCAATCCATGAAACCGCGAAATTCGGAGGCACGCCGAAGGGCGGCGTGCGGCGGCTGACGCTCGGGCCGGAGGACAAGCAGGTGCGCGACTGGTTTCGCGAGGCGTGCGAAGCCGCGGGCTGCGAGGTCCGCGTCGATGCGCTCGGCACCATGTTCGCGATCCGCAAGGGCCGCGACATGTCGAAGGCGCCAGTCGGCCTCGGCTCGCACCTCGACACCCAGCCTACCGGCGGAAAATTCGACGGCATTCTCGGCACGCTCGCGGCTCTCGAAGTGGTGCGCACCTTGAACGACGCCGGCATCGAGACCGACGCGCCGCTGTGCATCGCCAACTGGACCAATGAAGAAGGCTCGCGCTTCGCTCCCGCCATGATGGCGTCGGCCGCTTACGCCGGCGATTTCACCACCGAGAACATTCTCGGGCGCCTCGATGCGGAAGGCGTCAGTGTCGCGCAGGCGCTCGACACCATCGGCTATCGCGGCGCGGAGCCGGTCGGTCAGCAGAAGTTCAGCGCATTCGTCGAACTGCACATCGAGCAAGGCCCGCTGCTCGAAGCCGAAGGCAAGACTATCGGCGTGGTCGATCGCGGTCAGGGCATCATGTGGTACGATGGCCGGATCGCAGGCTTCGCCAGCCACGCGGGCACAACGCCGATGCCGCTGCGGCGCGATGCTCTCGCGGCGTTTTCCGAATTCGTGCTGGCTGTGGAGAAGATCGTCAAGGATCACGGACCGCATGCAGTCGGCACCGTCGGCGAAATTACCATCGAGAATCCGTCGCGCAACGTCATCCCCGGCGATCTGGTGTTCACGACGGATATCCGCAGCCCCGACAGCAAGACCCTCGATTCGCTGCATCAGGCTGCAACAGCCGCGGCCGCCGACATCGGCAAGCGGCGCAAGGTCGTGATCACGCTGGAACAGGTCTGGCGCAAGGAGCCGACGGTCTTCAACACGAAGCTGGTGGATGCGGTGGCCACGGCGACCGAGACGCTCGGCTACAGCAATCGCCGCATCACGTCAGGCGCAGGTCACGATGCCTGCAATCTGGCGACAGTGATTCCAAGTGCCATGATCTTCGTGCCGTGCAAGGACGGCGTCAGCCACAATGAGCTGGAGGACGCCACGCAGGCCGACTGCGCGGCGGGAGCGAATGTCCTGCTCCACGCCGTATTGTCGCTGGCCGGGGTCGCGGATTAGGGCATGATCCCGAAAAGTGGAAACCGGTTTTCGGATGAGATCATGCCCAGACAAGAAGAAAGCGACGGGTCTGATTCAACGAAGTTGAACCAGACTCTAGTGCCGCTGCGGCGCTAAACCACCCGGACCGTCGTAGTCGCGTTCGAAGTCCTCGACCTCCTTGGCGCGCGGACCGGAGGCCGCAGCGCGGTGATCGGTCGCAATCGCAACGTACACCGCTGGCAGCACGAACAGCGTGAACAGCGTGCCGATCAGCATGCCGGCCACCACGACAAGACCGATCGAGAACCGGCTTGCCGCCCCCGCACCTGACGCGAACAGCAGCGGCAGCAGCCCTGACACCATCGCCGCCGTGGTCATCAGGATCGGCCGCAGACGCACCCGCGCGGCCTTTTCGATGGCGGCGCGGCGATCCAGTTTCTCGCGTAGCTGAAGTTCATTGGCGAACTCCACCATCAGGATGCCGTGCTTCGAGATCAGCCCGATCAGCGTCAGCAGGCCCACCTGGGTGTAGATGTTGATGGTAGCGACGCCAAAGAACAGCGGCAGCAGCGCACCTGAGATCGCCATCGGAACAGAGATCAGAATCACCAGCGGGTCGCGCAAGCTCTCGAACTGCGCCGCCAGCACCAGATAGATGATGATGAGCGCAAAGACGAATGCGATCGCGAGCTGGTTGCCTTCCTGGGTGTATTGCCGTGCATCGGCGAGGAACGCGCGGCTGTAGCCGGCCGGAAGTTTCTTGGCCTGCGTCTCGAGAAAATCAACCGCCTGCCCAACCGTCACGCCGGGCATCGGCACCGCCTGGAAAGTCGCCGAATTCAGCTGATTGAAGCGCGTCAGCGCATTCGGATCGGTGCTGCTTTCGATCGACACGATCGTCGACAACGGCACCTGACGGCCTTGCGGCGTCATCACGTAGTATTTCGACAGATCGTCAGGCGTGAGCCGCATCTCGCGCGGCACCTGCGGGATCACCTGATACGACCGCCCTTCCAGATTGAAGCGGTTGACGAAGTTTCCGCCCAGCATCGTCGCCAGCGCGCTGCCGACCTGTTGCATGGTGATGCCGAGTTCGTTGGACTTGGCGCGATCGACGTTCACCTTGACGACAGGCTGATTGAAATCGAGATCGCTGTCGGCCACGATGAAAAGACCACTCTTGCGCGCTTCTGCCTTCAGCTTGTTCATCTCCTCATAAATCGACTTGAAGTCGCCCGTCGTGCTGATCGCCATCTGCACGGGCAAGCCGCCCGGGCCGCCCGGCAGCGGCGGCAGGTTGAACACGAACGCATTGACGCCTTCGACCTTGTTGATCGCGGCCTGCACCGGCTGCTTGAGCTTGGTCGATGAGAGCTTGCGCTCGTCCCACGGCTTCAGGATCATACCTGCGATGCCCTGACTCGGACCGGCGGTGCCGTTGAGTACGAAGCGCAGGTCGGTCTCGGGGAAACTTCCGAATGCCTTGTCGAGCTTCTCGCCATAGTAATCGGTGTAATCGATGTTGGCGTATTTCGGCGCCTTGGTCACCGAGAACAGAATGCCCTGATCTTCTTCCGGCGCCAGCTCCTTGGCGGTGTTCACGTACATGAAGCCAACGAGCGCAAGGATCGTCACCGCGAACATCGCCGTAATGGGGCGGTAGTCCAGCGAACGATCGAGCTTGCGGCCATAGGACTCGGTGATCGAACGGAAAATGCGATCGACGAATTTCGCGAAACGCCCCTGCTCGGTGCCTTTCAGCAGTGTCGAGCACATCATCGGCGACAGCGTCAGCGCGATCACGCCGGATACGATCACCGCGCCCGCCAGCGTGAACGCAAACTCGCGGAACAATGCGCCGGTCAGACCGCCGAGGAATCCGATCGGCGCGTAAACCGCAGCCAGCGTGATCGTCATCGAGATCACGGGGCCGACGATTTCACGCGCGCCCTGTAACGAGGCCTGAACTGGCGGCTTGCCCTCTTCCAGATGGCGATGAATGTTCTCGACCACGACAATGGCGTCGTCGACCACAAGTCCGATCGCCAGCACCATCGCCAGGAGCGTCAGCAGATTGAAGCTGAAACCGAGCGGCAACATCAGCATGCAGACGCCGACCAGCGACAGCGGGATCGTCACCACCGGAATCAGAACCGAGCGGAACGAGGCGAGGAACAGGAAGATCACGGCGACCACGATGAGCACCGCTTCCATCAGCGTATCGCGCACCTCGTTGATCGACGATTGAATGAAGCGCGTCGAGTCGTATGCCACCTGCATCTTCAACGACGGCGGCAGATTGCGCTCGATCTCGGGGAACAGCGCACGCACGCCCTTGACGATGTTGAGCGGATTGCCCTGCGGTGTCGATTGCACGCCGATGAAGATCGCCTTCTGGCCGTTCATCGACACGCTGGCGTCGGTCGATTGCGCGCCGAGCTGAACGGTTGCGATATCCTCCAGCCGCACCAGCGCGCCGTCCTTCGATTTGACGGTCATCCGCTTGAACTGGTTGATGTCGGTCAGGCCCGTATTGGTGGACACGTTGGAGACGACGAAATAGCCCTTCGACTGACCTGCCGCAGCCTGGAAGTTGTTGGCGCGGATCGCGTTCGACACGTCGTCTGGCGACACCCCGCGCCCGGCCATGCGCGCCGGATCGAGCCACAGCCGCATCGCGAACGTCTGCCCGCCGAGAATATCGGCGGATGCCACGCCATCGACGGTGGCGAGAATCGGCTGGATCACGCGCGTCAGATAGTCGGAGATCGCCGAGCCGCCGAGTTCGTCGCTGGCGAAACCGATGTACATCACGGCGGTGGTCTGCCCGGTGGTCTTGAGGATCACCGGATCGTTGGCTTCGCGCGGGATCAGATATTTTACCGAGTTCACCTTGGAAAGAACTTCGGTCAGAGCCTGATTGGGATCGACGTTGAGCTTGATGTAGGCCGAGATCGTGCTGGTGCCCTGCACCGACGACGAGGTGATGTAATCGATGCCTTCGGCCGCTGCGACCGCCTGCTCGATCGGCGTGGTGATGAAGCCTTGCATCAGCTCCGGCGACGCGCCCGGATACGTCGTGGTCACGGTCACGACCGTGTTGAACAGCCGCGGATATTGCCGGATCGGCAGCTTGGTCGCGGCGTTGAGCCCGATCAGCAGGATCAGCGCGCTGACGACCAGCGAGAGTATGGGACGCTTGATGAAGATATCGGTGAAACGCATGCCCGGCTCCTGCCAGTTCAATTCTTCTTAGTTCAGCGGCGCTTTGGCCGGAATCGCCGGCGGCGGATCGGGCGAGATGGTCACCGCAGCACCGGGCTGCAGTTTGAGTTGTCCGACCGCAACGACGCGATCGCCGGCATTGAGGCCGCTGAGAACAACAGCCTTGCCATCGACCCGCGTTCCGGTTCGCACCGGAACACGCTCGGCGATCAGGCTGGCCTCGCCCTTGTCGTTTTTCTTCTCGACCACGCGATAGGCCGAGTCGCCATACAGCGTGTAGTCAATCGCCGTTTCCGGCACGACCAGCACAGGCGGATCGGGCGGCAGGACGACGGTGGTGCTGGCGAACATGCCGGGTTTCAGCGTGCGGTCCGCATTGTCGAGCGTCGCTTGCACGCGGATGTTGCGCGTATCGGCATTGATCTGCGGATCGATCGTCGTGATCTTGCCTTCGAACGGACGGCCCGGATACGCATCGACGGCCACGCGAACGGTCTGCCCGACCTTGACGATGGCGCTGTCTTTCTCGGTGACGGTGAAGTTGAGAAATACCTTCGACAGGTTTGTCAGCGAGACGATCTGCGCGCCCGTTGCCAGGAACTGGCCGAGATCGATCTTGCGGACGCCGAGTTCGCCGTCGAACGGCGCACGTATCAGCTTCTGCGAGATGATGGTCTCGGTCTTGGTCACCGCGGCATTGGCCTGATCGAACACCGCCTGCGCCGAGTCCACTGTCGCCTGCGGACCGGATTGCTTCGCCAGCAGCGACTTGGCACGCTCGAGGGTGAGCTGCGCAGACGTCGCCTGCGCCTTGAAGCTTGCGAGATCGCTCTGCTCGGGCCCGTCGAACATCTGGACCAATGGATCGCCCTTCTTCACCAGCGTTCCGGGCTCGAACAGGATTTTCATCACCCGTCCCGAGAGATCCGGCGTGACCTCGACCTGATTGACGGCGGCAAGATCGCCGATGCCCGTCAACAGCCGCGGGATCACTTCCATCCTGGCATTGACGACACTCACGGACACCGGCGGCGGCTTGTTGTTGGCGAAAAACTGCGCGATCGCCCTGGCACGGAACGTGTTGAAGCCCCACAGCGCACCGACCAGCAAGGCCAGCACGAGGCCGATGATGATGACCCATCGCATCATCCGGACCGGCTTTGCCGGCTTCATCTGCTCGGCAGCCGGTTCTTGTTCGATCATCTTGTCGGACGTGTGGTCCGCGGAAATTCCGGTCTGAATATTCATGTCAGGCGCTTTCGCTAACGAGAATGGATGTGAACTGCGCATCGTCCTCAAGCAGGCGCGCAATCGCGCCGTCCTTGATGCCGATGCCACGCAGGACGAATTCGCAAACCTGACGCTCCAGCGTGACAGGGTCGGAGAAAGAGACAGTCGGCATTGCCGGCAGCCGCGACAGCGCCAGCATCAACAGCGCCTGATGCACGAACCAGAACAGATCGCGTGACGGCGTATCCGATTGCACCGCATCGCCAGCCGCCACAGCACGCGCGAGCGACGCCTCGAACATCGGCTCGATGATGACGCCGATCTTGTCGAACAACAGCCGCGCGAACTCGCCGCCTTCGAGATGGCTCGACACTAACAGCTTGAGCTGCTGTACTTCTTCATGATCCGGCGAGTTCGACGCATGCAGGAAATGCGTGATCATCCCGCGGATCAATGTCACCAATGTCGCGGCCGACGGCTCCAGCGACTGCAGCTCGAGCAAGCCCGGATCGGTCTGGCAGGAATCGGCCAGAATTTCCGCATACAGCGCGGCCTTGGTCGGGAAATGCTTGAACAGCAGACCTTCGGAAATGCCGGCAGCGGCGGCCACGCTACGGGTGGTCGTGCCCGCAAAGCCGTGACGCGCGAAGCAGCGCTTGGCAGCGTCCATGATTTGCTCGCGGCGCAGATCGCTTGGTAGCCGGACAGGTCGCATGATCAGGTAAGTAAACGCTCACCAAGGGCGGGTCAAGGAGAATGCTGCCCTGCAAACCGTCGCAGGACAGCTCGTGGGTCGCGTTCTAGCTGCGGCAGCTGACAGGAAATGGCAGCATAATCAGAGCCTTTAGCAAGCGTCCAATTTGGTCCCGCTCAGGAGTTCGGTTCCTTCGGGAAAGGAGGGCTCAAATCCCGCCGAGGCAGAGATACTTGATCTCGAGATAGTCCTCGATGCCGTATTTCGAACCTTCGCGGCCGTTGCCGCTTTCCTTCACCCCGCCAAAGGGCGCGATTTCGGTCGAGATAATTCCCTCGTTGATGCCGACAATGCCGTATTCCAGCGCCTCGGCGACCCGCCAGATTCGTCCGATATCGCGGCCGTAGAAATACGCCGCCAGACCGAACTCGGTATCGTTGGCGAGTTTGATCGCCTCCTCCTCGGTCTTGAAGCGGAACACCGGCGCGACCGGACCAAACGTCTCCTCGCGGAAGATCAGCATGTCGGGCGTCGCGTCCGCGAGCACGGTCGGCTGATAGAAGGTGCGGCCGAGCGCATGCGGCTTGCCGCCGGTGACGATGCGCGCGCCCTTGGCCAGCGCGTCAGCAACGTGTTGTTCGACCTTGTCGATGGCGTCCTTGTTGATCAGCGGGCCAATCGCGACATCTTTTTCGAAACCGTCACCGACCTTCATGGCCTTCGCAGCTTCTGCCAGCTTGGACACGAACGTGTCGTAAATCTTGTCCTGCGCGAACAGACGGTTGGCGCACACACACGTCTGGCCAGCATTGCGATATTTCGAGAGCATCGCGCCCTTCACCGCGGCGTCGATATCGGCATCGTCGAACACGATGAACGGCGCATTGCCGCCAAGCTCCATCGATGTGCGCTTCACGGTGGCTGCACTCTGCGCCATCAGTTTCTTGCCGGTTTCGGTCGAGCCGGTGAACGTCACCTTGCGCACGATCGGGTTGGACGTCATTTCGCCGCCGATGGCGGCGGCCGATCCGGTCACCACACTGAACACGCCCTTCGGAATACCGGCGCGCTCAGCCAGCACTGCGAGCGCCAGCGCTGAAAGCGGCGTCTGGCTCGCGGGCTTCACCACCATGGTGCATCCGGCGGCAAGCGCCGGTCCTGCTTTGCGCGTAATCATCGCGGCAGGAAAATTCCAGGGTGTGATCGCGGCACACACGCCGATCGGTTGCTTGAGCACGATGATCCGCTTGTCCGCACCGTGGGGCGGGATCGTATCGCCATAGATGCGGCGGCCCTCCTCGGCGAACCACTCGATGAAGCTTGCCGCATAGGCGATCTCGCCGCGGCTCTCGCTCATCGGCTTGCCCTGCTCGGCGGTCATGATGGTGGCGAGGTCCTCCTGATTAGCCATCATCAGCTCGAACCACTTGCGCAGGACAGTCGCGCGCTCTTTCGCGGTCTTGGCGCGCCAGGCGGGCCATGCTGCGTTCGCGGCCTCGATGGCGCGGCGGGTTTCGTTGGCGCCCATGCCCGGCACCGTGCCGACCACGTCGCCGGTCGACGGATTATCGACGGTAATGGTTTTGCCATCGTCGGCCGCGATCCACGCGCCATCGATGAAACACGCATCACGCAGCAGAGCCGCATCTTTCAGCGCGAGACCCGCAGGCTGATCCTTGAGCTTGAGATTTGTTGCCATGTTTCTCTCCAGATTTTAGGCCCCGTCTTCCGGGCCACGTTATTGGCGCGAGGCGTATTGGCGTCAGGCGCATTCGGCGGCCGCAGGATAGCCGGAACGCGAGGCGGGTCCATGAAAAAGCATCGCCTTATAACGTGGCAACGCAGACCGGGTTCATTCACGAGCTCGGCAAATGGCGTAGTTTGCCTCGATACTGCCTCGCCCCCTCCGCGTCGTCCCTGCGAAAGCAGGGACCCATACGCCGTGACAAGCATGGTGTGCTCAGCAGCAGTTCCTCTCTGCGGACTCGCAGCGAATCCCGATTGATACGGAGGTTATGGGTCCCTGCTTTCGCAGGGACGACGCTGTGTGTTTCATCGCCCGACATTTCCCGCTTGACAATCCCTTCACTAGGATTATAGTCACATGTATCCTGTCCCACTGAGAGGGGCGGTTCGCGATCGTCACGAGACGCGGGACAGGATGCGGTGGACGCGGCAGCGTCAGGCGCGGACGAG
>JAKFUP010000185.1 GCA_021732625.1 Hyphomicrobiales bacterium | reverse complement strand
GGCTGAGCGGCTAGCCCGCTAACTCTAGAAATCTAGTGGAAGCCACCACAATTCCATAACGCAGATTCGCAAACTAAATCCAGATATGCGAGTTATGGAAGTTACATAGGTGCTGACAGCACGCACAATCGGTTTTGCCATGCTCACGCTCTATCATTGCACAAACGCCAGGTCGTTTCGCCCACTGTGGACGCTTGAGGAAATGCGGCTCCCTTACGAACTCAAGATGCTCCCGTTTCCACCGCGGGTTCTGGCACGCGACTATCTGGCGCTCAATCCGCTCGGCACCATTCCATTGCTGATCGATGGGGACACGCGCATGACGGAATCAGCCGCGATCTGTCAGTATCTGGTGAGCCGACGCGGCCCCTCGCCGCTCGCGGTAAACGTCGATGAGCCTGACTACGGCTTTTATCTGAATTGGCTGCACTTCGGCGAGGCCACGCTGACGTTTCCGCAGACTCTTGTGTTGCGTTATTCCGAGCTTGAACCACCGGAGCGGCGTAACCCTCAGGTCGTGGAGGACTATGCCCGCTGGTTCCTGGCACGGCTGCGCGGCATCGACAAGGTCGTATCGATCCGCGAGACGCTATGCGAGGGCCGTTTCACCGCCGCCGATATCTCGGTTGGCTATGCGCTCATGCTGGCGACACGGCTGAAACTCGATCCGCAGTTCCCGACTGCGGTCGCTGACTATTGGGCGCGTCTCCAGCAGCGCGACGGCTTCAAGCGCGCCCTGCTGTCCCAGGATAAAGCCGGCGACGAACAAGGCGTGGCGCGGCGCGCCTGAGCGACACCGACACCAACCAACGTAGGCGTACGCTGTCCGCCGCCGATCACTGCGACGCGCGCACGGCTTTCGCCGATCGCTCTTCTCGGCATTGAGCCGCCGGCTCCATGCGATCACCCACTGCGCGGAGCGCCCACCTATTCGCAAGGGTACTGTTTAACTAGTGGGAGCGGACCACGACCTATTGGTCGGAATAAAATCAGATAGCAGCGCTGTTTCGAAGCGCGCTGCCATTTCTGCCCACGAGATCCCCTGCTGCAACCTGAGCGCGGCTTCATGCTGACTACGCCATAGATTATCGTCGTTGAGCAGATCGAGAGCGGCGGCTGCGAAGTCCGGGCCCTGGGGTCGAACAAATCCAGTCACGCCGTCGATCACGCGCTCCGGCAAAACGGCGATAGGCGCGACCACGCATGGCACACCAAGCGCCTGCGCTTCGGCCAATGTCAGGCAGAATACCTCAGTTTTGTGGCCGAGGTAGATCAGCGCACGCGAGCGTCGCACTGCAGCCATCAACTCTTCCCGCTTCAGGGGAGCAGTCTCGATTTTGATCGATGCCCGGACAGCTGGAGAAATATCACGCGGGAGAATCCCTTCTCCCCACTCCGTCCAAGGGTCACTGACCTGCTTCAGCGTCCAGAATATTCGCAGCGTCGCATCGGGACGCTTGGGGAAAATATAATCCGCCCACATCCGCACGATGCCATGAAGATTTCGCGCGGGATTTGAAGCATAAACCAGCTCCGGCCCGGGTGGATGCTCGAGCGGGGGCAACCCGCGAATATCGTCAGGCAAACCGTGCGGAATGACGATCTGCGGTGCACGCTTGGGAAGAACAGGCGAATATTGATGAACTTGTATCATACTCATCAAGATCGGGATCGGACGATACCACCACATCCGCGGGAGTTGCTTGTAGTGTTTTAAATTATTACCCCGCCACACCAACCAAACTGCAAGACGTTTCGGTTTGCGAACCAAACCAAAAAGTTTCGGATGCTGAAGTGGCACGTAAAGATCGCATGAGCTTGGCGGTGCTTCGGAGAACGGTTGCCATTTTACGTCGTGATCAAAGACGACGCCGTCACAATTACTGATGACCGTGACTTTATGACCTCGCGCAGCCAAGGCTCGGGCAAGGTAAACCATTGACGACTCGGTACCACCGAGCGGCTTTTTCCCCATATCGCGACCATCGTAGTGGCCGGTTGTATCCGCGAAGACAATTGTCGCCATTGCACGTCCAGACTTACGGTGATGATCGTATCGGCGAGGTCTCTTATACCGCTGCCAGCGCGATATCAAACCGCGGGCAATGTAACGGCCTTTATGGTTTCGGTTTCGGTACAAACAGGCTGACTGACCCGCCGAAAACCTGAGGCGGCCCATAGCCCGCCGCCAGCGCTGCGGCAAGTCCCGGTAAGCGGCGATCCTGCACCGGTTCTGAGTAGCCGAACAGGACAATGGCGCCATAGCGGCTTTCAGTAATCCGCTTTAGCAGACCTGCCGTATCCATGAACGGGCCGAGAGTCGTCTCAAAATGCAGCTTCCAGAGATCTGCGTCGTTGCGACCAACCGCCCAGATGCAAACTGACAGGGCTTCGCACGCGACCGGGCCTTTGACGTCCTTCAAACGATCACGTAGCGCTGCAAGCGCCAACGATTGCGCCTCAACCCGTGACCGCTCGCGGCTGTCCAGAACAAACGCCGCATTGGCATAGGAAACACCAATTACAAGACGGACAAAGATTGCGGCGACAACGATAAGACGCCAGACATTTTCCTTGGCAGCGCCGGCAACGATGCTGATGCGATCCCAAGCGACACCGAGTCCGATCGATGCGGCAATGACCAGATCGAAAACAATATTAATGCTGACGCCGAGCGCACTGCCAAAAAGCAGCAGAGCAGCGAAACCCGCCAGAATGGCAAAACCCGCGAACGCCATGGCTTCATCTCGCTGGCGGCGCTGACGCCAAGCTACGATTCCATAGGCGGAGAGCGGAACGACTGCTTTGGAGATGAGAGCCAGATTCTTGCCGAGTGTCGAGAACGACAGCACGCGCGGAAATAGCATGTTGGCGATAAAATTTGAGCCGTAGAGCAAGAACAGAACGAGGAACGCTGCGGCTCCCGCTGCGGCGCCGGTCGTCAGCCACGGCACCAACAGTTTACGACGATAGATCAAAAGCCAAAACAACGATGCCAGCGGCAGCCCGATGACAACCTGTTTGGTCAATAATCCAAGTGCCGTCAGAATGGCGGCTGCAACCGCATGTTTCGCACTTTTCGCTCTCACGAGGACCGCCGCACCGAAGGCAACGAGTGCGTGAGCCGACATCTGCGGCTCAGACAGCCCGACATAAATCACGAGCGGGCCGACCATAATCAGGACAAAGCACAGTGCCGCTGCACAAGCTGCCAGTGCGCTGGCCTGGAGCCCGCGAACGATGGCATAAACCGCAATCGCAATTGCGCAGAAAGAGATAAATGCGACCGCTCGCCCAACGAAGATCGGATCGCCGCCAAGGCGCGACAATGCTCCAGTCAGATAGAACCACAGCGGAGGATAGTTATTGATAAAAAAACTATCCCGCGACGGATAGAGCGAGCCGCTGAATGCGTTCAAAGCATGCGTCGCGTTCCAGCCCTCGCTCGGCTGCTCGAGCCAGAGCCCCATGCGATAGAGCGGTGCGATCAAAAGCCATACTGCACACACTGCAAGCAGCGCTAGCGCTATTCGCACAGCGCCAGACGATTTGGTTTCGGAGCTCATGATTGACGGGCCGCCACGGTCAGTCCGCAGGATCGATCGGAGATACAGGTACGCCGCCGGCCTCAATCGCCTCACCGGCAAGCAAGCACAGGTCTTCGCGATAGCGTCCCGAGACGATCTGCACACCGACGGGGATTGTACCGACAAGTCCCGTCGATACAGTCATAGCCGGCATACCGACGAAGGGTATGCCGATCTGCGGCATCTGTGCCCGCCATGCCAGCGCGTAGGATGCATCGTCACGTACGTCGAGTCCGTTCGGGAACGGCAACTCGCCGCACACCGGCATCAGCAGGACAGGCCACGTCTCGAAGAAGAGTTGCCACTCGCGCGCCAGCGCCGCGCGGCGGGTCAGTGCTTTCGAGAATCCAGCAAGATCGAGACTAAGGCCCATGGCCTTGTGTCCGCGCAACGCGGCGATCGCGCCGGGGTCGCCTTCCTTTTCCGCCATGGCGACCTGCGCCTCGTAGCCATCGCCCATCCAGAGCTTGACCTGATGCTCGGCAGCCTCGGCCAGAGGCGGCGTATTCGCAATTTCCCCGACCGACCAGCCGGCGCGCTCCAGCCGCTTGGCGGCATCGCGCAATGCCGTTTCGATTTCCGGCGCAATCTCCAACCCGTCGGGCCGCAGGCACAACGCGGCACGCTTCGGCTTCGATGCCCCCTCGAGTGGCGCAGGCACCCACCACGGATCGCGGCTATCGGCCTGAGACATGGCGGCCAGCGCTAGACGGAGATCATTGACAGTTCGCGCAAGCGGACCGGAAACCGCCGTGATCTGAGGCCCGATCGGACGCTCTGGCGAGGACGCATTGAACGCGGGAATTCGGCCGATCGTCGGCCGCAAACCATGCACGCCGCAGGCGTACGCCGGATAGCGGATCGAACCCGCGATATCGGTGCCGTGTGCGATATGCCCAATACCGGCCGTCACTGCAGAGGCCGCACCGCCGGACGAGCCGCCCGGTGTAATCGAACGGTTGCGCGGATTGAACGTATCGCCATGCAAAAGATTGGTCGTGAACCAGCGATAGGAAAACGCCGGTGTGTTGGTACGGCCGAGAATGACGGCGCCCGCCTTGCGCAGGTTATCGACAACCGGGCTGTTGGTCTTGGCGATCAGATCGCGCTGCAGCTTCAGACCGTTAGTCGTGGCGAATCCGGCCTGATCGATATTGACCTTCACGGTGACCGGTACACCGCCGAGGATACCAGCCTCATCACCACGGGCGATCTTTGCATCGATCGCGTCAGCCTGTTTCAGAACGTCATCGGGCCGATGATCGATCACCGCATTGAGCTTCGGATTGACCGCTTCGAGCCGGGCGAGACCGGCCTGCGCCGCTTCACGCGCGGAGACCTCGCGAGAGCGAATGAGAGAAGCGAGCTCGGTGGCCGAAAGGCGCCAGATGTCTTTCATCGCGACAGAGAAGCGATACCCGCGCTGCTAGTCAAGCAACCAACGGCCTTCAATACTCCGGCCGAATGACCTAGCGTTCGCTGGTCTTTGTCTTGGGTGGCGCCTGTTCGCCTGCGCTGCCCGCGATCCTGACCTGATCGCCGTTGACGACCCCATCTGGCGGGGTCGTAATCACGCGGTCGTCTGCCGTCAGACCGGTTGCGATCTCAATTTCACGCCCGAGATCGCGGGCAATCGTCACAGTCTTGAACTGTATCCTGTCCTGGGCATCGACAGTCGCAACTCGCAAGCCATTCTTGTCAAAAATCAGTGCGCTCGAGGGAATAGCGAGCGGCGGATTATCGCGGATCAGCGACAGCGATACGGTCGCGTAGCCGCCCGGCTTCAGCTCCGCCTTGCTGTTGTCGAGCGCCAGCAGGATACGCGTGGTTCCGGTGGCAACATCGACTGATTGCGACGAAGCCTCAATTGTCGCACCAAAACTTCGGCTCGAAAACTCCGGAACGGAGATTGTTGCTTTACCGCCGATCGCGATAGCAGAGACGTAACTCTGCGGCACGTTGACATAGACGCGCAGCTTCTTCATTTCAGAAACAACGAACATCGGCGCTCCACCGCCGGCGCCGCCGGTAATAAGTGCACCCACATCCGTGTTGCGTTCTGTTACAACGCCGTCGAACGGCGCGGTGACATTCTTGAAGCTGGCGAGCGCCAGGAGCCGATCGACGTTGGCCTGCTGGGCCTTGACCTGGGCTTCCTTGCTCGCGAGATCCGCCGAACGCTCGTCGATCTCCTGCAGCGACACGAAATTGGAAGACAGCAATGTCTGCCGTCGCTTCAGCGTAGCGCCGGAGAGCGTGGCTGCAGCTTGCGAATTTGCAAGATCGGCGCGTCCCTGCAGAAGCTGCTGATCGAGATCGGGAGCTTCGATCTCGGCCAGCAAGTCACCCGCCTTCACCGATTTACCGATATCGGAATTCCAGGACTTCAAATAGCCGCTGACCCGCGCAAATATTGCAGCCCGGGAATAGGCTTCGAGACGGCCGGGCAAAGTCAGCGACAGTTCGCTCGGTTTGAGATTGGGTTTTGATACGGCGACCGTGGGAATCGCCTGTGCGTCGGTCCATTCGCGCAGCTTCGCATCGCTGCTCTGCCTCGAGACAACGCCGGATACAACGACACCGACAATCAGCAATCCGATGACCAGAGCCGACCACCGCAAGGCACGTCGCGAGACGTTGCCTGTTTGCTCCTGGCCTGTTTGCTCAGGTGGCATGCGCGGTCTCCATCGGGGCAGCAGATTTCGGGGATATCTTCTTGTGAACCAGTGTGAACACCACCGGCACGAACACCAGTGTCGCTACGGTTGCAAGGATCAAACCGCCGATCACGGCGCGGCCGAGTGGCGCATTTTGTTCGCCACCCTCACCAAGCCCGAAAGCCATTGGTCCCATGCCGATGATCATGGCAAGCGCGGTCATAAGCACCGGACGGCACCGGACAAAACCGGCCTCGAGCGCGGCAGCGATTGGATCGCCGAGCTCATCATACTTCTCGCGCGCAAAACTGATGACCAGCACACTGTTCGCGGTCGCAACGCCCATGCACATGATTGCGCCCGTGAGTGCCGGAACCGATAGTGTCGTCTGCGTCGTGAACAGCATCCAGATTATGCCGGCAATCGCGGCTGGCAGCGCCGAGATAATGACGAAAGGATCGGACCAGGATTGGAAATTGACCACGATCAAAAGGTAGATCAGCACGATCGCACCGAGCAATCCAAACAGCAAACCGGAGAATGCGCTGTTCATGGTCTTTACCTGCCCCTCCAACACCACCCTGCTGCCTTTCGGAACATCCTTGGCGGTATTGTCGAGAAGCTTCTGGATATCGGCCGCAACAGCACCGAGATCGCGGCCGTTCGGGATTGCGTAAATCTGAACCATCGACTGAATGTCGTACTGCGAAATGACGGCATTCACTGCGGATCGCGAGATATCCGCGATGCCGCCCAGGATCGGCAAAGTCGTTGCCCCGGTCGCGTTGATTGGCAGCGTCTGCAGTTTGTTCAGTGAATCGATCTGATATTGAGGCGTCTGCATCACTACCGAGTAGGACACACCGTTGTCCGGATTCAGATAGAATGTCGGCGCAACCTGCGAGCTGCCGGCAAGATTGACCACCATGCTGTTGGTGACGTCGCGCTCGGTCACGCCGACGAATTGCGCACGCGAACGATCGACATCGACATTGAACGCTGGTGCATTTGGCGATTGCTGAATCCGCGCGTCTGCAACGCCAGGAATCTTGCGCAACTCACGTAACACATTGTTTGCGTAGATAAAATTAGCCGCGAGGTTTGCGCCGCGGATCTGAATATCGATCGGTGCCGGCGAACCAAAATTCAGGATCTGGCTAACAATGTCCGCCGGCAGGAACGCGAAAGTCATGCCAGGAAACTGGCGCGGCAGTTGCTCGCGCAGTTTCTGTACATACCCTTCCGTCGGCTGGTGATCTTCCTTCAGCTTGATCTGGATGTCACCATCCTGCGGACCGATCACGCCGGTGTTGTTGTAGGTCAGATTGATGCCGCTGATCGGCATGCCGATGTTGTCGGCCATTGTCTCGATCTGATCTGGCGGAATGATTTGCCGGATCGCCTTCTGGACTTCGGCGAGCCGCCCTGCTGTTTCCTCGACCCGCGTGCCGATCGGCGCGCGGACATGGATCAGTATCTGTCCTGTATCGATGCTGGGGAAAAAATTGCGTCCGAGCATCGGCACCAGGAGGAACGAAGCTGCAACGAAAACCAGAAAGCCTGTAACAAAAACGGCACGATGGCTCAGCGCATGCGCCAGCAAATCGCGATAGCCTGAACGGAATCTTTCAAACCGGGCTTCGAATCCGCGCTGAAACTGCACCAGCGGATTCCGCGATGGTGGCCTGTCGTGGCTGTCATGATCATGCTTCTTCAGCAGATACTTCGCCATCGTCGGCACCAGCGTGCGCGACAGGATGAACGACCAGATCATCGCAAATACGACGGCTTCGGCCATCGGCACAAACAGAAACCGCGACACGCCGCTCAGGAAGAACATCGGTACGAACACGATGCAGATGCAGAGCATCGATACGAACGCCGGTGTTACGATCTGATTGGCACCATCCAGGATGGCCGGCTCGACATCCTTGCCCTGCTCCAGATGCCAGTTGATGTTTTCGATGGTGACAGTCGCATCGTCGACGAGGATGCCAACCGCCAGAGCAAGTCCGCCGAGCGTCATGATATTCAGCGTCTCGCCGATCGCCGACAGCATGATGATCGAGCCGAGCACCGAAAGCGGGATTGAAATTGCGATGATGATGGTTGAGCGCCAGCTGCCGAGAAACAGCAAGATCATCAAGCTGGTCAGCACGGCGGCCAATACACCTTCCTTGGCGACGCCGCTGATCGCACCGCGCACGAAAATCGACTGATCGCCGATCAGCCCGACCCTCAGGGACTCGGGCAAAGCAGGCTTCACATCGATCAGCTTTTGTTTGATGCCGGCGATGATGTCGAGCGTCGAGACCGCCCCCGCCTTCAGCACCATCATCAACACCGAGCGATTGCCATCGACATGCACAATGTTGGTCTGCGGCGGATTGCCGTCGCGGACGTTGGCGACATCCCGGACATGGACCATCGCGCCATTGACAACCTTGATCGGCAGGTCGCCGAGCTCGTTGATGCGCAGCGGCGAGTTGTTGAGCTGGATGGTGTATTCAAAACTGCCGATTTTCTGGGTGCCGACCGGCGTAATCAGGTTCTGCGCCGCGAGCGCTGTCGCTACATCCTGACCCGACAGGCCAAGCGCCTGAAGTGCTGTGGAGTCGAGGTCGATCTGGATTTGCCGCTGCTTGCCGCCGAATGGAAACGGGATCGCTGCACCCGGCACGGTGACCAACGGGGTGCGCAACTGGTTGATGCCGAAGTCGGCTAAATTCTGTTCGGTCAGCCCGTCACCTGACAGCGCAAGTTGAATGATCGGCACGGTCGAGGCGCTATAATTGAGAATCAGCGGCGGCGTCGCACCCGGCGGCATTTGTCTCAGCAACGTCTGCGAGATCGCCGTGACCTGCGCGTTGGCCGTGCGAATATCGACGTTCGGCTGGAAAAAAATCTTGACGATGCCGAAGCTGGTGTAGGAATTCGCCGAGATATGCTCGATATCGTTGACCGTCGTCGTCAGCGCTCGTTGGAACGGTGTCGTGATGCGGCCAGCCATCTGGTCCGGCGGCAAGCCGGTGTACTGCCAGACAACGCCGATGACCGGGATCCGAATCTCAGGGAAAATGTCGGTCGGGGTCCGCATTGCCGCCAGCGGACCGATGATGACAAGCAAAAGCGCCAGAACGACAAACGTATAGGGCCGCGACAGAGCAATGCGGACGAGTGAGATCATACTGACTGTCTTTGCGCGGATTCAGGCAACGGCGCCTGTTCCTTTTGTTGTCAAATTGTTGTCGAGCCTACAACTGTCTAGCCGAGATAGGGGCGTTGCAGCAATGACCCACCGGGTCACAGTCCGTTGTTCGGTTACCCTGCTTACCCTTCCGACTATCCCGCAACGGCCTGAAAACACCTTCAAAACCTGCGTTTTGCTCAGTTCACATGGATGAGCCTTTACACGGGCCTGGCAAACCGGAGCGACGGCCGGACTGACCGCAGTATGTTCAGTTTGGCTTCGCCTTGATGTGTCTGGCCACCAAAGGTTACGGTTGGCTGGTTTCCCAAGTTCGAGCGTCCTGAAACAAGAACATGACCCACCATCACTTGCGCGCCAGTTCCGAGACGTGTCACTGGGGTTTCTTCGAAGCGAAGCTGAAGCCGGTCCTGACCATCGCCAGCGGCGATGAGGTCACGATCGATACGATCAGCGGTGGCCCCGACGTGCTGCCCGATCCGGCAAAGTTTGTCATCCCGCCCGAGATGAAGGACGTCCACGCCCGTAACGAGCGAATGCTTCCCGGACACATTTTGACGGGACCAATTGCGATTGACGGCGCCGAGCCGGGCGACGTGCTGCAGATCGACATTCTCGACATCCAGCTCAGACAGGATTGGGGCTGGAATCTTATTCGTCCATTGAGCGGAACATTGCCGGACGATTTTCACGAGACCCGCCTGATCAACATTCCGCTCGACCGCGAGCGCATGGTCGGCCGATTGCCGTGGGGTCTCGATCTGCCGTTGTCGCCGTTCTTCGGTGTCATGGGTGTCGCACCGCCGCCCGCATGGGGTCGCATCACGTCTCTGATCCCGCGCGCTATGGGCGGCAACCTCGACAACAAGGAACTCGTCACGGGAGCGAAACTGTTCTTGCCGGTGCTCGTCCCCGGCGCGCTGTTCTCATGCGGCGACGGCCATGGCGTGCAAGGCGACGGCGAAGTTTGCGTCACCGCCATCGAAACTGCCCTGCAGGGCCGGTTCGGATTCACTCTGCGCAAGGATTTGCGCTTCACCTATCCACGTGCAGAAACGCCGACACATTACATCACGATGGCGATGGACCCCGACCTCGATCAATGTGTTGTGCGAGCCCTGCGCGACATGATCGTTCTGCTCGGCGAGAAGGCGAGATTGTCGCGGGAAGATGCGTATACGCTCTGCAGCCTCGCCGCCGACCTGCGCGTGACTCAGACGGTCAATGGCTCCAAGGGCATTCACTGCATGATCTTGAAGTCGATCGTTCATGGCAGCGCAGCATCGCGCTAGGCGAATACTAAAGATAGCTGACATACGCTTGGCCCACCTTTTCACGCTGCCGCATTTGCTCTAGCAACACACGTCCCTTTGCCGGAGCAACCCATGTCCCTGTTCTCTTCTCTCAAGATTGGCCCCTACACGCTGTCACATCGCGTCATCATGGCGCCATTGACCCGCATGCGCGCCAGCGAGACGGAGCGCGCCCCGGAAGATCTCAACGCCGAATACTACGGACAGCGCGCATCGAACGGCGGCCTGATCATCGCCGAAGCATCGCAGGTGATGGCGTCCGGCCGCGGCATGCCGCGCACGCCCGGAATTCACACCCAGGCACAGGTCGCAGGCTGGACAAAAGTGACCGAGGCGGTCCACGCAAAGGGCGGCATCATTTTCCTGCAACTCTGGCACGTCGGTCGCATCTCGCACTCTTCGCACCAGCCCGACGGCGGCAAGCCGACTGCGCCGTCGGCCGTGCAGCCTGCCGGGCAAGCATTCACCTCGACCTTCCAGCGCGAGCCGTTCGAGATGCCGCGCGCGCTGGAAAACTCCGAAATTTCTGGCATCGTTGCGAGCTACGCAGAGGCTGCGCGCCTCGCCAAGGCCGCCGGGTTTGATGGCGTCGAGATTCATGGCGCAAACGGATATCTGCTTGAACAGTTCCTTCAGTCGCGAAGCAACCAGCGCACCGATGCCTACGGCGGTTCGATCGAGAACCGCGCGAGGCTGTTGCTGGAAGTTGTCGAGGCTGTGATTGGTGTATGGGGCGCTGAGCGCGTTGGCGTGAGGTTGTCGCCGTTCGGCGTCGCCAACGACAGCGGTGAAGCCGATCCGATTCCGCTCTATACTTACGTGATCAAAAAGCTCGCGGACATGAAGCCTTGCTATCTGCACTTCATCGAACCGCGCGCCAGCGGCGCGGGGCAAGCCGAAGTCGATCACAAGGATGTCCCCTCGGCCGCCGAGCTGTTTCGTCCGCTCTGGCCCGGCACCCTGATCGCTGCAGGAAATTTCCGGGCGGACTCTGCCAATGCCGCTATCGCCAATGGGCACGCCGACGCGATTGCATTCGGACGGCTGTTCATCTCCAATCCGGACCTGCCCGAACGGATTCGCACCAGCCGGCCGCTGACGCCTTACGATCGCGCGACGTTCTATTCGAGCGGGCCGAAGGGCTACACCGACTATCCGCTTCATGCCTGAACCGTCAACTTCAGGCTGGCACTGACGCCCGCTTCAGGTTGAGCAGATTGCCGAAAAGGATCAGCACCACGCCGATCGCGGTGAAAGCATCGAGCTGTTCCGAGTAAACCAGCCAGCCGACGACTGCGCTGAGCGGCATGCGCAGGAAATCCATCGGCATGACCACCGTCGCGTCGGCATAGCGCATCGCCTGCGTCATGCAGTAATGCGAATAGGTGCCGC
>JAKFUP010000153.1 GCA_021732625.1 Hyphomicrobiales bacterium | reverse complement strand
TGCACGCCGGATTCGAATTTCAGCTTGGCGAACGCGCCGCGGCCCTGCACATCGGCGACGATTTCCTTGTAGCCGCCCATGGTGCCGTCGCTGGCCGATACGACCTCAACCTTCCAACCCTGCAGTGTCGCGAAGCGCTCGTACATCCGGAACAGATCGCCCGCGAACAGTGAGGCTTCGTCGCCGCCGGTGCCGGCGCGGATTTCCAGCACGACGCTGCGCTCGTCCATCGCGTCCTTTGGCAGCAGAGCGACGCGGATATCCTGCGCAAGCTGAGCTTCGCGCGTCTCAAGCTCGGGGCGCTCGGCTTCTGCCATCGCCCGCATGTCGGCGTCGGTTGCCGGGTCGGCAATCAGAGCATCGATATCCTTGATTTCGGCCGTTACGGCACGCCACGCCTTGACCGCATCGACCACCGGCGCGAGTTCGCTCAGTTCACGGGTCGATTTGACGTATGTCTCCGCATCGACCTGACCCATCAATCGAGCTTCGAGGGAGGCGTGATGCGCGAGCAGGGCATCGAGTTTGGCTTGAGGTAACATGAGGGCTCTTTGAATAGGTCGACAACAGGCGAAGGCGGATGGAATTTCAGCCGCGCCCGCTAAAGCGAGAGACCCTCAGCCTCGGCAAATTCCTTCAGCTTCTCGCGGATCGAGACGCTGCCGGCCGGGGCTTCGAGCAGCGGATCGATCATGGCCGCAGCTTTCCTGGCATCGAGCTCGAGCACCAGCGCTTTGACCGGCCCGTGTGCGGTCGCTGACAAGGAGAGCGAGCGATAGCCGAGCGCGATCAGAACCAATGCGCCAAGCGGCTGCGATCCCATTTCACCGCAGAGAGAGACGGACTTCTTCGCAGCATTTGCCTTTCGGACGATCTCGCGCAACGCGCGCAGGATCGGCGCCGACAGCGTGTCGAACCGTTCGGACACCCTGGCGTTGCCACGGTCGACCGCGAACATGAACTGGAACAGATCGTTGGAGCCGACCGAGATGAAATCGACGCGTCCGAGAAGCTCGTCCATCTGGTAGAGCAGGGCAGGAACCTCGACCATGGTGCCGATATCGATACGCTCGGGCAGCGGATGGCCGTGCTGCCGCAAGTAAGTCAGCTCGCGCTCCACGATCAATTTGGATTGATCAAACTCGGCCACTTCCGAAATCATCGGGAACATGATGCGCAGGGAACGTCCGCCGCCGGCGCGCAGCAAGGCTCGTATCTGGCCGCGCAACAGCGCGGGCCGATCGAGGCCGAGCCGGATTGCGCGCCAGCCGAGCGCGGGGTTTTCCTCGACGATGGTGTCCATATACGGTAGCGCCTTATCGCCGCCTATATCGAGGGTGCGGAAGGTGACCGGCTTGTCTCCGGCGGCATCAAGCACGGTGCGGTAAAGCGCGAGCTGCTCGTTCATCCGCGGCAAACTTTGCCCGACCATGAATTGCAGTTCGGTGCGGAACAATCCGATGCCCGCGGAGCCGGTGTCCTCGATATGCGGCAGGTCGATCGCAAGACCTGCGTTGATCATCAGCTCAATGGGTTGACCGTCCTTCGTGACGGTCGGCTTGTCGCGCAAAGCGAGGTATTGCGCTTGCCGACGGGCGCGAAAACGAACCCGTTCAGCATAGGCTGATTCGATCTCCGCAGATGGCCGCACATAGATCGAGCCGGATGTGCCGTCGACGATGATGGCGTCACCCGGATCGGCGATGCCGGGCGCATTCGGCACTTCGCCGATCGCCGGAATACCGAGCGCGCGCGCCACGATCGAGACATGGGAGTTCGCGGTGCCCTCTTCGAGAACGAGGCCGCGCAGCCGCTTGCGGTCATAGTCGAGCAGGGCGGCTGGACCCATCGAGCGCGCGATCAGAATGGCGTTATCCGGGAGCTGCTCGCGCGCCGGAGCGTGGTCCTTGCCGACAAGCTGGCGCATCAGCCGATGGCCGAGGTCTTCCAGATCGTGCAGGCGATCGCGCAGGTAAGGATCGGCGGCGCGCAGCATGCGCGCGCGCGTGTCGGACTGGACACGCTCCACAGCGGCTTCGGCGGTGAGGCCCGTCGCGACGGCTTCGTGCAGCTTGTGTGACCAGCCGTGATCGTTGGCGAACATGCGATAGGCTTCAAGCACGTCGCGGTGCTCACCGCCTTCGGCCATGTCGCCGCGTTCCAGCATGCGATCGAGATCGGCGCGCAGTTTGGCCAAGGCGGTGTCGAGCCGTTTGACTTCCTTCGGCAGGTCCTCGGCGATGTAGTTGGTGATGACGACGCGCGGCTCGTGCAGCACGACGTGGCCGAGCGCAATACCTTCCGAGAGGATTGCGCCGGTCTTGTGAACGGAGTGACGCGCCGCAGGCTCTGCTCCGGGCTGCGCCAGCGCAGCGAGCTCGCCGGAGGCGATCATCTCCGCCAGCACCATCGCTGTGGTTTGCAACGCCTCGACTTCTTCCTCAACGTAGGTGCGGTGGGCGCGGTTCTGCACCACGAGCACGCCGAGCGTGTTGCCGGCGCGCAGCACCGGCACGCCGAGGAACGAGTGATAGATTTCTTCACCGGTTTCCGGACGATACGAGTACGCCGGATGGATCTGCGCATCGGACAGGTTCAGCGGCGAGCCTTCACTGGCCACAAGGCCGACGAGACCCTCGTGGGCGTTCAGCACCGTGCGGTGAACCGCGTCGCGATTGAGGCCTTCGGTGGCATACAATTCGAGCGTATTATCGACGCGTAGCACATAGGTCGAGCAGACCTCAGCCACCATGTTGGCGGCGATCAGCACCACGATCTTGTCGAGCCGCTCCTGCGCGCTGACCGGCTCGGCCATGACTTCGCGGAGCCGTCTCAACAAGACGCGGGGACCTCCCAGCGCGCTCCGCATCTGCCGATGTCCTCACCTGCTTTATCGCTGCGGGCTCTCCGCGGCCACGCCAGCTTCAAATCCTACAGAAACACTCATTCCAGCGCCGCCATCTTTCGCACTATTTAAGGTGCAGCGCGGCAATTCACGAATCAGAACGATACGAAAAGCATGACACAGATCGCGCCTGCCTTCCGATCAGGCCTATACCGAATTGAAGCTTGTTTTGCCAAGCAAAACGCCTGCCAGATCACTCAAAGCCGGCGACGCCGGGCTGGCTGATTACAAGACCGCTAATCGCGGTCGAGGCCATACAGCGTATGCAGGGCGCGAACCGCGAGTTCGGTATAGGCGGTGTCGATCAGCACGGAGAATTTGATCTCCGAGGTGGTGATGGCGCGGATGTTGATCTTGCGATCGGCCAGCGCCTGAAAGGCCTCGGCCGCGACGCCGGCGTGGCTTCGCATGCCGCTGCCGATCACCGAGACCTTGGCGACGTCGGTTGCGGTGTCGAGCCGCGCATAACCGATATGATCCTTCGACTTGATGATCGTATCCTTGGCGCGGGTGTAGTCGGCGGCGGGTACGGTGAAGGTGAGGTCGGTGGTCTTGCCGTCCTCCGAGACGTTCTGCACGATCATGTCGACATTGATATTGGCTTCGGCGAGCGGGCCGAAGATGGCTGCTGCGACGCCGGGCTTGTCCTGGATCTGGCGAACCGAGATTTGTGCCTCGTCCTTTGAGAATGCGATTCCGGTGACAACCTGGCTTTCCACGATTTCCTCCTCGCTGCAGATCAGCGTACCCGGCGGCGTACCGTGCGGGTCGATATCCTCGGGCTTGTCGAAGCTCGAACGCACGAAGATCGGCATATTCTGAACCATGCCGAGTTCGACCGAGCGGACCTGCAGGACCTTTGCGCCTTGCGAGGCCAACTCCAGCATTTCCTCGAACGCAATCTTGTCCATGCGCTTGGCTTTTGGCACGACGCGCGGGTCCGTGGTGTAGACGCCATCGACATCGGTGTAGATATCGCAACGGTCGGCGCGTATCGCGGCTGCGATGGCGACTGCTGACGTGTCAGAGCCGCCGCGGCCCAGCGTGGTGATCCGGCCGGTCGGCTCATAGATGCCCTGGAAGCCGGAAACGATGGCGACTTCCTTGCGCTCTTTGAAGCGCTTGATGATCTCGCTACCGTCGATGCCGACGATCCGCGCCGAAGCGTGCGCATCGGTGGTCTTGATCGGGATCTGCCAGCCCTGCCATGAGCGCGCCTGAATGCCGATGGCTTGCAGCGCGATGGCGAGCAATCCCGCGGTCACCTGTTCGCCGGAGGCGACCACGGCGTCGTACTCCCGTGCGTCGTGCATCGGTGAGGCCGCCCGGCACCATTCGACGAGTTCGTTGGTCTTGCCAGACATGGCAGAGACGACCACGGCCACGTCATGGCCCGCATCCACCTCGCGTTTGACATGCCGCGCGACGTTCTGGATGCGTTCGATATTGGCGACAGACGTGCCGCCGAATTTCATGACGAGCCGGCCCATGACGCGCGGTGAAACCCTTGACTGAAGACTTGCCAGAGAATGGGACAGTCCGTGCAGAATTAGGCTGCACCGACCGAACCGCGCGTATACATACTGGGACGGGCGGGAGCAAGCGACCGGCTCGATATCGGCAGGGCCACGGATGTCTTGCGGACCACTGAAACGAGGCGTTTGGGGCAGGCAATGGGACGTTATATCGACGACATCCTGCAGCCGGATGAGAAAGTTCTCTATTCGGCGACCACGCACTGGATCGTTTATTGGCAGGCCATCCTGTGCTGGCTGGTCGCGCTGACAGGGCTGATTGGATCGCGGGTGTCTGTTAACGAGGGTGCCGTGCTCACCGGTCTGGGCGTCGCCGCGATCATGGCGGCAGTCGCACTTTTCTACACAGCGAAAGCCTGGTTCCATCGCTGGACGACCGAAACAGACGTCACCACCCAACGGGTGGTGCACAAAACCGGCTTCATCCAGCGATCGACCTTCGAAATGAATATCGACAAAGTCGAGAGCGTCGATGTGGAACAATCGGTGCTTGGCCGCTTGGTTGGCTATGGCGATGTCACCATCCTCGGCGTCGGCGAAGGCAAGAAGACGATCCGTTTGATCGCCTCGCCACTCGATTTTCGCAGCCACATCACTACCCGCTGACGCGGTGGCTTGACGCAGCCCCGGAAAATCACAAGCATATAGCGCATGAGTACTCCGCCCGCGTCGTCGTCTGCCAGCACTGTTGATCCTGCCGAGATCGCCCGCTTCTCAAAGCTTTCCGCCGAGTGGTGGGATCCGGCTGGCAAGATGGCGCCGCTGCACAAGATCAACCCGCTCAGGTTGACCTATATACGCGACGCGGCTTGCCGGAAGTTCGACCGCAGCGCGCGCAGCCTGGGTTGCCTGTCCGGTTTGCGCATCCTCGATATTGGTTGTGGCGCAGGATTGCTGTGCGAGCCGCTGACCCGGCTCGGCGCGCAGGTCGTCGGTGTCGATCCATCCGAGAGCAACATCGCCGCCGCAAAGGTCCATGCCGCGAGGTCGGAACTGCTGATCGATTACCGCTGTACGACGATCGAGGAAATGAATCGCCACGAGCGGTTCGACATCGTTCTGGCGATGGAGGTTGTGGAACACGTCACCGACGTCGGCGCGTTCCTCGACCGTTGTGCGGCCATGACCAAGCCGTCGGGACTGATGACGGTCTCGACCATCAACCGCACTTTAAAAAGTTTTGCGCTCGCCATCGTCGGCGCGGAATACGTGCTGCGCTGGTTGCCGCGCGGCACTCATCAGTGGAGCAAATTCGTCACTCCCGATGAACTTGCGCGCCATCTCGAACGCAATCGTTTCGGCATCACCGATCAAGCCGGTGTGGTCTATTCGCCGTTCGGCGATCGCTGGAGCGTCGCGTCCGATGTGGATGTGAACTACATGCTGATCGCGGAAGCGCTTTGATAGGCAACAACAAGCGCACGTAGCAATCTCAGGGCGCCAAGGCCTGCCTCCATGATCAGTACCAGCTTGCTCTGGATACCATTCACGCTCGCGGCCGCGCTCGGGCAGGTGGTGCGCAACGCGACGCAGCGGCATCTGACCGGTCCGCTCGGCACGCTGGGCGCGACCAACGTCCGCTTCCTGTTCGGGTTTCCATTTTCGCTGGTCTTTTTGGCCTTGGCGCTGGCGGCAACCGGTGACCGTCTGCCATGGCCGGTCGGCGTATTCTGGCCGTGGCTATTGCTCGGTGCACTGTCACAGATCGCGGCAACCGGATTGATGCTGGCGGCGATGGCCGATCGCTCGTTCGTCGTCACGACGGCTTATTTGAAAACCGAAGCAATCCAGACCGCGATCTTCGGCTTCGTGTTTCTCAACGACACACTGAATGCATTGAAGATCACAGCGATCGTCATTGCGACCGTTGGCGTCGTCATTACGGCGCTGCGGCCGGGCGGCAAGGATCTCGCCAGTCTCAGGCCGACCGTGCTCGGCCTCGTGGCCGCGGCTTTCTTCGCGCTGTCGGCGGTCGGCTTTCGCGGCGCGATCATTGTCGTGCCGGACGTCACCTTTGTAACCGCAGCATCGTTCACGCTTGTCATTGGATTATTCGTTCAAACGCTGGTGCTGTCGATCTATCTGGTATGGCGTGCGCCGGACGTGCTGACATCGATCATGAAGCTGTGGCGGCCGTCGTTGTTTGCCGGCTTCATGGGCGCTGCCGCGTCGCAATTCTGGTTTCTGGCTTTTGCACTGACGGCTGCTGCCAATGTCCGCACGCTCGCATTGGTCGAGGTGCTTTTCGCGCAGGCGATCGCTTACTTCAGTTTCAAGCAAACGCCGACGTTGCGTGAGGCGCTTGGTATCGCTCTGATTGTTGCGGGCGTGGTGTTACTGATCTCGGCCTAAGCGAAGCCGCTTCAGTTCCGGTCGTCGGGCAGCACTGGCAGCGGCATCACATCGATGCCTTCATCGGACAGGGATCGCGCCTCGTCCGCAGATGCCTCGCCGTAGATGGCGCGATGCTCGATGTCGCCGTAGTGCATCTTGCGTGCTTCGGTCGTGAAGCGGTTGCCGACATTGTCGGCATTCTTCGTCACGTGATCGCGCAGCTCTTTTAGCTTGGCGCGCAGCTCACGTTCCTGAGTCATCATCAGCGGCGCTGAAGATGAGCTGTCATCAGTCACCTGAGTCGGTAAGGACTCAGGCGTTTTGCCACGGCCCTTGCGCGTGATCTGCGGCGCCATGATCGCCTTCGCAACTTTGGCCGAGTCGCATGCCGGGCAGTTGACCAGCTTGCGCTTGATCTGGCTGTCATAGGCCGACGCACTCTGGAACCAGCTTTCAAAGGCATGGCCGCATTCACAGCTCAGCGCATAGCGGATCATGCGGAGCCTTTGACCAGATGCAGATGATCCGGTCCTGTTTTCTCGCCATGAATAGTGAAGCGGCGTCCGTGCTGAAGCGACGGGATGCTCTTGCGTACGCTGTCGACCTTGCCGGGGTCGATATTCGCCATGATCACGCCTGGCTCGGTGCCGCCTTCGGCGAGGATCGTTCCCCACGGATCGATGATGACCGAGTGACCGTAACTCAGGCGGCCGCTTTCGTGCGTACCAGCTTGCGCAGCGGCGAAAACGAATGCGCCGTTCTCGATGGCGCGGGCGCGAAGCAGGATGTGCCAGTGTGCTTCGCCCGTGGGTTTCGTGAACGCCGAAGGCATTGTGAGAAACGCAGCACCGCTTTCGGCCAATGCGCGATAGAGCGCCGGGAAGCGCATGTCGTAGCAGATCGTGATCCCGATTTTGCCCCATGGCAGATCGACGATCGGCGCAACCTCGCCGGGCTGATACCTTGCAGACTCGCGATAGGTCTCGCCGTTTGCCAGTTGCACGTCGAACATGTGGATCTTGTCGTAGCGCGCAACGATCTCGCCCTGCGGATCGATCAGGAAGCCGCGATTGGCTGCGCGCTCCGCCGTCAGGCGGATCGCAAGCGATCCGATATGCAGATAGATGCCAAGTTCTTTTGCCAGCGCACGAAATGCCGTGAGTGACTGATCGCTGGATTCCTCGGCGATGACACTGAAAAGCTGCTGGCCAGTGGCTGTCAGCACATTCGTCATCTCCGGCGTCTGCACATACAGCGCGCCTTGCACAGCAGCTTCGCGGATCAGTTCGGTCGCCTGTTTAAGGCTCTCCGCCGGAGAAAGTGCCGAGCGCATCTGGATCATCGCTGCCTTGAAGGCAGGCTTCGCCGCGATCGTGGGTTCGCCGCTCATGCTGCCGCCCCGGCAAGCATGCCATCGAGCTTGCCTTCGCGATCGAGCGCATAAAGATCGTCGCAGCCGCCAATGTGCTGACCGCCGATAAAGATTTGCGGAAATGTCGATCCGCCGTGCGAACGCTGGGCCATCTCCTGCCGCCAGCTGGAATCCACGGCCACGTCGAATTCCTTGTACGAAGCCTTCTTGCGTTCCAGCAGCGATTTGGCAGCGCCGCAATAACCGCATCCCGGCCGGGTGTAGATTTCAATGGCGACGGGCATCTCTGTCCTCGAATGTCGTGCTTTCGCTGGACTAGATTATATGGGATTTTCAAGAAGCTCCACAACCCGCGCGAATACCAGCACTTCGACCTGAGCGGCTCTGGCCCGCAGCAGCGCCCGCGCACACGCATTGACCGTCGATCCCGATGTCAGCACATCGTCGATCAGCAGAATTCGGCGACCGTGAACCCGCGCCTTTTGTTCGGCGGGAACGGCAAACGCGCCCTGCACGTTCAGCGTGCGCTCGGATTTCGAAAGTCCGATCTGCTGCTCCGTTGGCCTGATGCGCTTGAGCAGCGCGGGGTCCAGCGAAACGCCGCTCAACCGTGCGATGGTCTTTGCGAGATGCCCGGACTGATTGTAGCGACGGCTCCAGCCGCGCCGCCAGTGCAGCGGCACCGGAACCAGCACGTCCGCATCACGCAACAGCTCATGGCCCGCGCGGGTCATCCACCCGCCCATCGTCGGGGCTAGATCGATCCGGTCCTGATACTTCAGTGCATGCACCAGCGTGCGGGCGACATCGTCGTAGCGCACCGCGGCGCGGGCACGGCGATAGACCGGAGGGCTGGCAATCGCCTCCATCGACAGCAGACCCGGACCTGGGTCATAGACGAAGGGAATACCGAGGCGTTCGCAAAATGGCGGCGCGATGAACGACAGCCTGGTCCAGCATTGCGCGCAGACACCGTGACCCGCGACCGGCTCGCGGCAGGCGACGCAAAGGGTCGGCAAAGCGACATCGAGTACGGCGCGGGATGTGAGCGACCAGACGCCGCGACCCAGCTTTCGCGCGTCATCGAGACGGCGACGTAGCGAACTTTGGACGATTGTGTCGCTTTCCATCGTGTCTCCCGATGCCCAACTGTGCGACTCGAGAGGTTGCGTTTGCTAGAGCCAGAATTGGCCATGTCTGCTAGTGGTCCAGTTCCAACATTCGCATCGCGTGGCGAAAACGAACCGGACCACATGCCCGATCCCATGACACCGCCGCAAACGCCACCGCTCTTGTTTGACGCCGCCGCGCTGCGACAGCGGCGGCAACGTGCGCAACGGCTTGGACCGGCGACTTTTCTGCTCGATCGAGTCACTGAAGACATGACCGAGCGGCTATCCGCCGTGCTGCGTGACTTTGCTCACGCGGCGGATATCGGCACGCCGTGTGATGCGCTGGCTGATGCCAAAGCGATACGTGCTGGCAGTGCGACCCGCCACGATCTGCTCGGTCAGTCCGGCGAGGCGCTGAATATCGAAGCGGGGTCCCTTGATCTCGCAGTCTCCCTGCTCGCGTTGCAGTTCGCTAACGATCTTCCCGGCGTCATGGCGCAGGTGCGGCGCGCACTCAAGCCGGATGGTTTGTTTCTCGCCGCGTTGCTCGGTGGCGATACCCTGACCGAGTTGCGGCAATCGTTTGCCGCTGCGGAAGCCGAGATCGAAGGCGGCATCTCACCGCGCGTCGCGCCGTTCGGCGACCTGCGCGATCTCGGCGCCTTGCTGCAGCGTGCAGGCTTTGCGCTGCCGGTGGCCGACGTTGATCGCATTGTGGTGCGTTACGACAATGCGTTCGCGCTGATGCAGGATCTGCGGCGCATGGCAGCGACGAATGTGCTTGTGCAAAGACGCAAGTCGTTCTTGCGGCGGTCCACGTTGCTGCGGATGACGCAAATCTATTCGGAGCGGTTTGCCGATGCCGACGGCCGCATCCGCGCGACCTTCGATGTGGTGTGGTTGTCGGGCTGGGCGCCGCACGAAAGCCAGCAAAAGCCGCTGAAACCGGGATCGGCGCAGATGCGCTTGGAAGATGCGGTCAAGCCCAAAGCATGATCCCGAAAAGTGGGAACGGTTTTTGGATCAGATCATGCTCAAAGGGCTTTATAGCAACAAATCGGTCAGATGCGGGATCAGCGGCAGATCCGCCGGCGGCATTGGATAGTCGCGCAATTTGTTGGCGCGCACCCAGGCGAGTTGCTGGCCCTCTCGTGACGTAACCGTGCCCTCCCAGCGCCGGCAGATGTAAAGCGGCATCAGAAGGTGAAAATCGTCATAGGCGTGGCTCGCGAATGTCAGTGGCGCGAGGCACGGCTCGGTCACCGTGATCCCGAGTTCTTCCTTCAGTTCGCGGATCAGTGCCTGCTCGGGCCGCTCGCCCGCATCGACCTTGCCGCCGGGAAATTCCCAAAGGCCTGCGAGCGTTTTGCCCTCCGGCCGCTGCGCGATCAGCACGCGATTGTCGGCGTCGATCAGTGCGCAGGCGACGACGAGCGTGAGTTTCGTCACGAGCGGTAGTCGCCGTTGATCGCGACATACTCCTTGGTGAGATCGCAGGTCAGAACGCGATCGCGGCCTTTGCCGAGGCCCAAGGCGACTTTGATCTGGACTTTCTCATTCTTCATTGCGGCGGACACTTCGGCTTCATCGTAGGATGGATCGCGTGCGCCTTTGCTGGCGACGCGGATTCCGTTGAACGAGATCGAGAGCTTGTCGCGATTGGCAGGTTCGCCGGCCTTGCCAACGGCCATAACCACGCGGCCCCAGTTGGCGTCTTCGCCTGCAATGGCGGTCTTCACCAATGGGGAATTCGCAATCGACATCGCAATCCTGCGCGCGGATTTTTTTGTTGTCGCGCCTTCCACGATGATTTCGACCAGCTTGCGCGCGCCTTCGCCGTCACGGGCCACTTGCTCGGCGAGGTCCGCCAGGACACCGTTGAAGGCTTTGATGAATGCCTTCAGTCTTGGATCGCTGGCGCGGCTGATTTTCGGCGCACCTTTCGTCGCTGCCGCGCCCGTCGCAAAGGCCAGCAGCGTATCTGATGTGGACGTGTCGCCATCGATGGTGACGGCGTTGAAAGTATCCTCGACGCCACCCTTGAGCAGCGCTTGCAACACAGGCGCAGCGATCGGAGCGTCGGTGAACACGAACGACAGCATCGTCGCCATGTCCGGCGCGATCATGCCCGCGCCCTTGGCCATGCCGTTGATGATGACGCTGGCCTTGCCGAGCTTCACTGTAGCAGTGGCGACTTTCGGAAACGTGTCCGTTGTCATGATCGCCTTCGCGGCTTCCAGCCAGCGCTCAGGGGTTGCCTCGGTTGCGAGCGCGCCCAGCACGCCGTTGAATTTTCTCGCATCCAGCGGTTCGCCGATCACGCCGGTGGATGCGAGAAACACTTCCCCTGTTTTGCAGCCCACGGCTTTCGCCGCGGTGTCTGCGGTGAGCGATGTGGACTGCTTGCCGGTCTTGCCGGTGAAGGCGTTCGCGTTACCGGAGTTAACGACCAGAGCGCGTGCGGATTTGCCCTTGAGCTTGGCGCGGCACCATTCGACCGGCGCAGAAGGGCATTTTGACGTGGTGAAAACACCCGCCACCGTTGTGCCCTTGTCGAGCAGCATGAGCAGCACGTCGGTGCGGTTCTTGTAGCGGATGCCCGCTGCTGCCGTGCCGAGGCGCACGCCGGCAATTGCAGGCATGTCTGGAAAGGACTTTGGGGCAAGGGGAGAGATTGCGGAGGACATCGGACATTCCACGTTTAATCAGGCGATGCCGCTGTTTACCGGCTCCACATCGGATTGTCCCGGTGGCCGGGAGTTATTTTCAGGACCGAAAAGAAAATGGCCGGGACAGCCCGGCCATTTCGTCATCGAAATGAAATAGGAGCTTTACTTCTTCACCGGCGCCATCGCGCCGCCCGGAGGGGCCATCGATCCACCGCGAGGAGCCATTGCTCCGCCGGGAGGTGCCATAGCGCCACCTTTCGCAGCGGCTGCGGGAGCCGGATCGGGCTTCGCAGGTTCGGCGGCCTTCGCATCGATGCGCTCGACTTTCGCGGCTTCCCGTAGCTTGGCGACGTAGTCGGCCTGGGCTTTGCGCGTCACATAAGTCTCGATCTGCGGCCTCACCTGTTCGAAGTCCGGCGCCTTGCGGTTGCGCTTGTCCTCGACCTTGATGATGTGCCAGCCAA
>JAKFUP010000049.1 GCA_021732625.1 Hyphomicrobiales bacterium | reverse complement strand
AGACAATGCGCGTCACCGGCGAGGACAGAACCACCGGCACGGTGTCGGCCAGTTTTGCAATCAGCGTTCCGACACCCTGACGGCACACCGCCGCCGTATCGCGATCCAGCGCGCGGAACTGATCTTGAGCGGAAAGGTCCTTGAGATCGCGGCCGGTCGCGGACGGGCCGAGTACGAATTCGGTGGGGCCGGCCCAATCGCCGAGATCTTTTGGCAGCAGGCTGGCGCAGGACAGATCGATCTTTCCGACCGTTCGCGCATGATCGTCAATCGCACGGTTAGCGCGCACCAGAGTCGCAAGAAAATCCTCGGCTTCGCCCGCGCGCGCGTTGCGGCGCCCGATCCGCATCTTCTGACCCGATGCCACGTTGGCAATATCGACGCCAGCACCGCGCGCGAGTTTCGCCAGCGGATTGATGTCCGGGTTGTAGAGGCGCGATGCGCCGCGATCGAACGGCACACCAAAAGCAGCAGTGTCGGTCTGGCAGCGGCCGCCAATCTGCGCCGTCGCCTCGACCACAACAACCTTGCGGCCCGCAGCGGCGATTTTCCGGGCCGCGGCTATGCCGGCAGCACCCGCGCCGACGATCACCACATCGGCGTCGCGCGGCAGCGATGTGACAGCAGCAACCGCCGCCAACGGACGCGTTGCTGCAAGCAGCGCCGACGCGGCCAGAACGTCGCGGCGGGTGAATGTCATGTGCCGAAAGTCATGAGATGGTTTCCGGGCGCTTATGAAGCACGCACAAGAGAAGGTGAATGCGGGGAACAACAGGCGAACTTGTGGCATGAAATCACTCCAGGCAACAAGTCATGGTGAATCAGGAATGAATCTCGATGCGGGAGCGATGAACTAAATTGCAACAGCTTTAGGCGCATCATCGGCGCAATAAGAAACGCGACAGAAGTCCGCGGGAGCGAAACATGGGGTTCGTGTTAGACACAGTCGGCAAGCTGATTGCGCGCTACCTCCAGAAGGAAGTGCCGGGCTATGAGCCGTTCACGCCAAGCGACCCGGAGCGGCTTCGCGGCCTGATCCAGGCCGGCGACGTGCTGCTGGTCGAAGGCAACAACCGCATTTCCGGCATCATCAAGTATCTGACGCAGTCGACCTGGTCGCATGCGGCGCTCTACGTCGGCCCGATCGCCGGCGCGGAAGAGCCCGATGGCGAACCTCATGTACTGATCGAGGCCAATGTCGGCGAGGGTGTGATCACCGCGCCGCTGTCGAAGTATTTTGCCTATCACACGCGGCTGTGCCGCCCTGTCGGGCTGTCGTTCGAGGACCGCACCACAGTCTGCCGTTACGCCATCAACCGTGTCGGTTTTGGCTACGATACCAAGAACATCGTCGATCTGATGCGTTTTTTGATCCCGCTGCCGATCCCGCAGCGCTGGCGGCGGCGCTTGATCTCGCTCGGCTCCGGCGATCCGACCAAGATCATCTGCTCGGCGCTGATTGCGCAGGCCTTCGGCGCGGTGCGCTATCCGATCCTGCCGAAAATCACCACGGCCGGCAGCCGCGCCGCACGGCTCGAAATCCTGTCGATCCGTGATTCGTCGATGTACATGCCGCGCGATTTCGATATCTCGCCTTACTTCGAGATCGTCAAACCGACCATCGTCCACGGCTTCGACTACACGAGCCTGCATTGGGCCGACCGGCCGAAGCCGCCCGAGGAGGTGGCGGACGAAGATCCCTTTCCAGAGGACATCTTCGAAGCGCCCGAAGCAACCCTGGTTCCCGAGCAAGGGCCAGTGAGCGCTATGCCGAAACGCGAGATCGAACGCGTCGCCTGAATCGCTGGATCATTCGAAAACATCGTTCGGCTCTTGCCGAACGCCCAAGCTGTATTTACCTCTCGTCCGCGCTGGCATCATTGGCAGCACGCGAGGAGAGACGAATGTTTGACGCAGCTATCAAGGCATTGTCACAGATGGTCTCGCCGCCACTGCGGTCGATACTGTGGAAGGCTATTGGCCTTGCATTGGTGCTGATCGTCGCAACCGCCGTCAGTCTTCAGCGGCTCCTGAGCTGGTTCGCAGGCTCCGGCGAAGTCTGGGCCGAGACGATGCTCGGCCCCGATTATCATACGCTGATCAACGTCATCGCCTGGATCGTCTCGATCGCCGCAGGCTTCGGCATTGTTATCGGCGCGGTGTTTCTGATGCCTGCGATCACATCGCTGGTCGCGAGCTTTTTCGTCGATGATATCGCCGATCACGTCGAGCGTGAGCACTACCCTGCGGAAAAACCCGGCACCGCGTTGCCGGCCGGACGTGCGCTGATCGAAGGCTCGAAGACTGCGTTCCTAACTTTACTGGTCTATATCGTCGCGCTGCCGTTCGTCCTGATCGCAGGCGCGGGCTTCGTGATTTTCTTCATCCTCACCGCGTGGCTGCTCGGCCGTGAATACTTCGAGCTCGCGGCGATGCGCTTTCGTTCGGTCGAGGAAGCAAAGACGATGCGCAAACAGAACGCCGCGACGGTTTTCACCGCGGGGCTTTTCATTGCTGCGTTCGTTTCGATTCCGATCGTGAACCTTGCGACACCGCTGTTTGCGATGGCGTTCATGGTCCACATGCACAAGCGATTGTCGGGGCCACGCCCCGAATTGCTCGAGCCGGAGCGTCCACGCAGGGCACTTCCGGCGGCCTAGGTTAGGTGCTTGCAGATTCTTCCGACGCTTCGCGAGCCAGCCGTTCGGATTTCAGACGCTCACGATTGGCATGAAAAGCCTTCTGCTGCTTGTCATGATCGCTGATCGCCTTTTCCGCTTCAGCCCGGCGGAACACAGCACGAGCTTCTCGCTCGGCAGGGGTCAATGGTCGCCTTTCCACCAACTCGCTCACCGGAAAAACAGCCACAGCAGCAAAATCACCGGAATCGGTACACCCAACAACCAAAGCAAAAGTCCGCGTCCCATAATCCACTCCTCAACGTGCTTGATTACGATGGGCGATCAACAGGCATGATGGCCAAAGGTTCCATCGCTCAAGCCACTTGAGGCGGATCGTACCGCGGCTCGATCCAAATCTATCCCGCCGTTTTGTTGTCATTCGCGCCGGTCACACGGAGCGAAACCTTTATTTGGTTCGCAGCAACCGTTACTGCGCCGATCGTGCGATCCAAGGTTCTGGCAATCTCCGAAACAGTCTTCTTACCCGCCCACGTCTTCAGATATCCGACCTCATCTTCAGACCACGGCTGACCCGATCTGCGAGCCATCCTTAACTTCTCCGATCACTCCTTCGACGAAACGCGCCACCAGCAACTGCGCGGCCCGCCGTTCGTTCCTGTGTCTGGAACAACACGGAGGCGGTAAACACTTGAATCAGACAGCTTCAAGCTGATGGAACCATGAGCTGAGATGTGAGTTGTTGTGCGTCGTTTTCAGGCGCGATTGAGTAGCACCGCGACGAACAGGAAAATCAAGTCATGGATCAGGATCGTATTGTTGGCATTGCAAAAAATGTAGCAGGCAAAGTGGAAGGCGCGGTGGGTCAGGCGACCGGCGATTCGCGTACCGAAATGTCGGGACGCGCCCGCGAAGCCGCCGGCACTGCACAGGACATTCTCGGGCAAGCCAAGGATGCAGTCAGCGACCTCGGCGAATCCGCGACTGGATTCGCAAAGGATGCGATCGGCCGAGGCGCTGATTATTATGCCGAGGGCAATCGCGCCGTGGCTGAAACAGTCCGGAATCAGCCTGTCGGTTCGCTGCTGTTGGCGGGTGCGATTGGGTTTGGACTGGCGATGTTTCTCAAGCGTGAGCCACCGCGTCGCTCACGATGGGATTACCGCAGATATCAAGAGTGATCGCAATCGCTCCGGCGCTAGACCGTCTTTTCCGGCCAGCGGCACAAGTCCGCGACGATGCATCGCTCGCATAACGGTTTACGGGCGATGCAGGTGTATCGTCCATGCAGAATCAGCCAGTGATGGGCTTGGCGTTTGAACTCGGCCGGGATCATTCGCTCCAGTCCCAGTTCGACCTCGAGCGGATTCTTTCCAGGAGCCAGTCCCGTTCGATTTCCAACCCGAAACAGATGCGTGTCGACCGCAATGGTCGGCTCGCCGAAGGCCATATTGAGCACAACATTCGCGGTCTTGCGGCCAACACCCGGCAGCGTCTCCAAGGCCTCGCGACTGCGCGGCACCTCGCCGCCGTAGTCAGCCAATAATTTCTCCGACAGCGCGATGACGTTCTTTGCTTTATTGCGGTAGAGCCCGATCGTCTTGATCAGTTCGCGAACGCGGTCTTCACCGAGCGCCAGCATTTTCTGCGGCGTGTCGGCGAGCGGAAACAGATTGCGCGTCGCCTTGTTGACGCCAACGTCGGTGGCTTGCGCCGACAACGCCACCGCAACCACCAGCGTATAGGGATTGATATACTCCAGCTCACCCTTCGGCTCCGGATTGGCGCGGCGGAACCGGGTGAATGCTTCGGTGACTTCGGCTTCGCTCCAAGCTTTGACAGATTTGGGTTTCGGCGCTTTGGGCTTCTTCGGTGGTTTGGTCTTGGCTTTCGGCTTTGCTGAAACCTTTGGCGCGGATTTACCGGAAGGCTTGTTGCCCGATGGCTCGATCGAGGCTTTCGAATTTGCCGCCAATTTTGTGGTCACTTTCGCCATGGTCCCGGTATACTGAAGCGCCATGACAGACCGCAATGATATTGATCCGGTGGAGCCGGTGCTGTTGTCCGCGTTGCTGACACCGCACCGTTCGTTGAGCCGTAGCGGCTTTATCTTGCTGATGTGCGCCTTCGGCTTCGTCAGCTTTGTTGCCGGCATCGCGTTTCTGGTGATCGGCGCCTGGCCGGTACTGGGTTTCTTTGGCCTCGATGTACTGATCCTGTACTTGGCATTCCGGATCAACTTCCGCCGCGCCGCCGCCTATGAAGAGATTCAGGTCACACCGACGACGTTGCATATCCGGCGTGTCAGCCATCGCGGCCGCCAGATGGAATGGACGCTCAATCCACTCTGGGTTCAGTTAGAGACCGTCGAGCACGAGGAATACGGCACCGAGCGGCTGTATCTGGCGTCACGCGGCAATCGCATCTCGATCGGGCGATTTCTCGGACCGGACGAAAAAGCCAGTTTTGCCAAGGTATTAAGTGCAGCATTGAGTGCAGCAAACCGCGGCCCGGCGCTCAACCCGGTGACCTGAAATCGGGTCGGAAAACGGGTGGGTCCGGACAATGGAACGTCCTAGATTGTCACCCATGATGAACCTCGCCAAAGCCCCTATCGAACCGGCCGATCAGCGGCTCACCAAGCCCGGCATGCAAAACGCAGCGCTGCGGGATTATGATTCGGTGCGGCGCGCGATCGCATTCATCTCGGAAAAATGGCGCGCGCAGCCTTCGATCGAAGCGATCGCGGAGGCGGCTTCGGTCACGCCGGACGAACTGCACCATCTGTTCCGGCGCTGGGCCGGACTTACACCGAAAGCCTTCATGCAGGCGCTGACGCTGGATCACGCCAAGAATCTGCTGCGCGATTCGGCGAGTGTGCTCGATGCCGCGCTGGATTCCGGATTGTCCGGTCCGGGACGGTTGCACGATTTGTTCGTCACCCACGAGTCGATGTCGCCGGGCGAGTGGAAGACCGGCGGTCAGGGTCTTGCCCTGAGCTACGGGTTTCACCCCTCACCGTTCGGGACCGCGGTTGTGATTGCCACATCGCGCGGACTTGCGGGTCTTGCGTTCGCCGATCCGGGCGAGGACGAGGAGCAAGCAGCACTCGCCGACATGCAGCGCCGCTGGCCTCGTGCCACGTATACGCAAGACCAGACTGGAACTGAAAAATTGGCGCAGCGTATCTTCGATTCAAAGCGATGGCGGCAGGACCAGCCGTTGCGCGTCGTGCTGATCGGCACTGATTTCGAGGTGCGGGTCTGGGAGACGTTGCTGAAGATCCCGATGGGCCGCGCGACGACCTATTCCAACGTCGCGTCGAAGATCGGCAATGACAACGCATCGCGCGCGGTCGGCACCGCCGTCGGCAAGAACCCGATCTCGTTCGTGGTGCCTTGTCATCGCGTGCTCGGCAAAAGCGGCGCACTCACCGGCTATCACTGGGGCATCACCCGCAAGCAGGCGATGCTCGGCTGGGAAGCCGGGCGGGTGAACTAGATCACGCCGCCAAATCGAGCTTTGACGCGACAGTCGCGTCGGCGTTGAGGCGATAGATCACCGGCACGCCGGTGGCGAGCTCGCGGGCGAGAATGCCCTCGGGCGACAACTTTTCCAGCACCATGATCAGCGCGCGCAGCGAATTGCCGTGTGCTGCGACCAGCGTTCGCTCGCCGCGCAACACGCAGGGCAGAATTTCCTGCACGAAATAGGGAAGCGTGCGCGCCAGCGTATCCTTCAGGCTCTCGCCGCCGGGCGGCGGCACGTCATAGGAACGACGCCAGATGTGGACTTGCTCCTCGCCCCACTTGGCGCGGGCATCGTCCTTGTTCAGTCCCGACAGGTCGCCGTAATCGCGCTCGTTCAGCGCCAGATGCTTCGTGATCGGAATGCCAGTCTGACCCATCTCTTTCAGCGCGAGGTCGAGCGTGCGCTGTGCACGCGTCAGCACAGACGTAAACGCGATGTCGAATGTGAAACCCCGGGCTTTCAGCTTGCGGCCGGCCTCGATGGCTTCAGCCACACCCTGATCGGTCAGGTTGGGGTCTTTCCAGCCGGTGAAAAGATTCTTCAGATTCCATTCGCTCTGGCCATGACGCACCAGCACAAGAAGACGTTCGTTCATTCGATCGGATTCCGTTTGGAAGAATGACTAGAATTCACTGAGGCCGAGAACATCGGCCATCGAATAGAAGCCGGGCTTCTGTCCGCGCGCCCACATGGCGGCCTTCAACGCGCCGTGTGCGAAGATCATGCGATCCTCCGAGCGATGAGCCAGTTCAATGCGTTCGTAAGGGCCAGCGAAAATCACGGTGTGATCGCCGGTCGCAGTCCCACCGCGCAGGGTCGCAAAGCCGATATCGCCGGGATTTCGCGCGCCGGTATGGCCGTCGCGCGAACGCACCGAGCGCTCCTCAAGCTTGACCTTGCGGCCATCGGCAGCGGCGCGGCCCAGCATGTAAGCAGTGCCCGACGGCGCGTCGATCTTCTGCCGGTGATGCATTTCGAGAACTTCGATATCAAAATCCTCATCGAGCGAGGTGGCGACACGTTTGACCAGCGCCGCCAAAAGATTGACGCCAAGGCTCATGTTGCCCGACTGCACGACGATAGCTCGCTTGGTCACGCTGCGGATAACCGCATCGTCGGACGACGACAGGCCGGTTGTTCCGATGACATGGACCAGTCCTCGCTCGGCGGCGATGGCGACATTGGCGATTGTCGCGGCAGGGACGGTGAAATCGAGAATACCGTCAGCCTTGCCGGACATCGGCCATAGATCGCCGGACAGCAGTACGCCGTTTTCCGGCAGGCCTGCCAGCACGCCCGCGTCCTTGCCCAGCAGTTCAGAGCCCGGCGCTTCCAGCGCGCCGGCCAGAATTGCGCCCGGCGTTTCGGAAATAGTGCGGATCAGCGCACGGCCCATCCGGCCGCCAGCCCCCGCAACGATCAATCGCATGTCCGACATGATCCAGCCTCCGCGCTCAATTGCGGTATAACGGGCGAATGACAGGGGGGCAACCGGCGCGCGCGTGCTGATAATGTCCGGACGATCTGATAATGCGATGCGGCAAAGTCAAAGAGGACATCCGACATGCGCCGCATCCTGCCACTCGCTACCGCCGCAGTGCTGGCCGCCTCCGCCATGGCGCCAGCAGCCGAGAGCGTCGGCGGCGACAAGGCGTTCTCGTTCGTGGCGCTCGGCGACATGCCCTACAACATCCCGGGCGATTACCAGAAATTCGATCGCTTGATCGCCGCCGTCAACAAGACGAAGCCGTCCTTCACGCTCCATGTCGGCGACATCAAGTCCGGCAGCCAGCCGTGCAGCGACGAGATTTTCCAGAAGACGCTCGACCAGTTCCAGACCTTCGACGGCGCGCTGGTCTATACCATCGGCGACAACGAATGGACCGACTGTCACCGCAAGCAGGCCGGGGGTTTCGATCCGCGCGAACGCCTGAAGCGGGTGCGGCAAATGTTCTTCCCCGATCCTCAGAAGTCGCTCGGGAAAATGCCCATGGCTGTCGAGAGCCAGAGCAGACTGATGCCGGAGTTCGCAACCTACGTGGAGAACTCACGCTTCGAGAAGAACGGCGTGCTGTTTATCGGCATTCACGTGGTCGGCTCGAACAACGGCTTCGAGACGATCGATCCGGAAGCCGCGAAGGAATTCTTCGAGCGCGACAAGGCCAATATTGCGTGGCTGCAGGCCGGCTTCAAGCGTGCGCAGGAGAGCAGCGCGAAGGCCGTCGTGATATTCACGCAAGCCGAGTTCGACCAGGGGCGGTTTCCGAACGGATCGATGCCGCGGCAATCCGGATTCACCAACGTGTTGGATGCCATCGAGACGGGCGCGACGGCCTTCGCCAAACCTGTGCTGGTGGTCAACGGCGACGAGCATTTCATCGAGCTGAAGCCGATGAGGAACAGCCGCGGCAAGGCCATTCCGAATGTGCTGAAGCTGATGGTCTATGGCGAGGAGGACGTCCACGCCATTCGCGTCATCGTCGATCCGGACAGCGCCGGCGTGTTTGGATTCGTCCCGCTGATCGTGCCGGAGAATCTAACAAAGTAGTTACGGCTGCGCGCCGTCGTAACCTTCGATGATGACCAGATCGCCCTCCGAGAACGGTGCGCGTACCTTAACCAGCGCTTGATACTCCGGCGAGTTGTAGCAGGCGAGTGCGGTCTCGTAGTCCTTGAACTCAAGCACGACGTTGCGCGACCGCGATGAGCCTTCACGCGCTTCGAACTGACCGCCGCGCACCAGAAACTTCGCACCGAATTTATGAAACACCGCGCCGTTGTGGGCGACGTAATGCGTCTTGTAGCTCTCGAGATCAGATACATCGATCCGGGCAATCCAGTATGCCTTGGCCATGGAGTTCTCCCTTAATTCTTATGAGGTTGAGGCTTCGATCTCGGCGACGATCTGTTCGGCCGCATGCTTCGGGTCAGATGCTTCCATGACCGGGCGCCCGACCACGAGATAATCGGCTCCCGCGGCAATCGCCTTGGCCGGGGTCATGATCCGCTTCTGATCGCCCGTGGCCGATCCGGCGGGGCGGATGCCCGGCGTCACGAGGCGCATTTGCGCACCAGTCACGGCGCGCAGTTTCGCAACCTCTTCCGCCGAGCAGACAAGCCCGTCGACGCCCAGCGTCTGCGCTTGCATGGCGCGCGCCTCGACCAGATCGGTCACGCTCATGCGGAAACCAGCCGCATGCAGATCATCGTTGTCGTAGGAGGTCAGCACGGTGACGGCCAGAATTTGCAGAGAGGCGCCCCGCGCTTCGACCGCGGCTTTCATGGTCTGCGGATAGGCGTGCACGGTCAGAAACGTCGCGCCAAGTTTCGCAACGCTCTCGACACCCTTCGCAACCGTGTTGCCGATGTCGTGCAGCTTGAAATCCGCAAAGACTTTCTTGCCTGAACTGGCAAGCTCGCGGATCAGCGGAAGACCCCCGGCATAACCCAACTGGTAGCCGATCTTGTAGAACTCAACGCTGTCACCGAGCCGCGCGATCATTGCGCGTGCCGCCTCGACGTCCGGCACATCGAGAGCGACGATCAGGCGTTCACGCGCAGGGATGAGGGAAGGCTTCATCGGCTCACATCATGTGCTGGGCGACATCGACAAGCTGCTTCGCCATCGCATGCATGGCATCAGCATCGGCTGAGTGCTTCAGATGATCCGCATCGCCGTAGGCATCATCGGCGAACGACAGCGTGAGCTGATTGGGAATGACCAGCGCGCGGCAACCTGACAGGATCAGGCGAAACGCCGCCAAGCAGCGCGTGCCGCCGAGCTTGCCGCCGGAGGCCGACGCCAGCGCGAAGGCTCGCTCGCGAAACACCTGGCCTTTGGTTTCCCCGCGATCCTCGACGCGGGTGACCCAGTCGACGGCGTTCTTCACCAACGCGGGCAATGATGAATTGTATTCCGGCGTGACGAACACCACGCCGTGGTGCGTGCCGATCATTCGCTTCAGATTGACCGCATTGGCCGGCACGCCGGATTTTGCTTCAAGATCGCCGTCATAGATCGGCAGAGGAAAATCGCCGAGCGAGATCCGCGTTACATCTGCATCGAGCTTAACGAACTCACGCGCGATCGCGCCGGCAAGCCGCACATTGAGCGAGCCGGTTCGCAACGAACCTGGAATGATCAGGATTTTAACAGCAGACATTCAGAATCGCAGCTGGAGGGTGGACACATCCCGAAGTCGGAGATGAATGTTCAGCCTTTGCGATACACCCAGACGCGCGCGGGGGGAAGGTTCATCCAGATGCGCTCGGAAGCTTCAGTGAATACGCCCGGCAGCGATTTCGGAATCGGCGGTGCGACGGAATAGGTGAACTGGATAAAGGGCGCTTTCGGTCCGAGCGCGGAAAAAGCATCGCGGATCAGTTTGAGGCGCATCAGCATCGGCTTGGTGACAAGCGGCAGGCCGGACACGACGGCGGAGGCTGGCGCCTTCAGCACATCCTTCACCGATTTTTCCAGCGCATAGGCATCGCCCTGAACGACGGTCGCTTGCGGAAAACGATCGCGCAGCAATGCACAAAATCCCGGATTGTATTCGACCAGCACCAGCCGCTTTTCATCGACACCGTGATCCAGCAGCGCTTTGGTGATCGCGCCGGTCCCGGGACCCAGTTCGATGACCGGGCCGTCTGAATGGTTATCGACGTAGCTTGCCATCGTCCGGGCCAGCAGGCGGCCCGAAGGCATCACTGCGCCCATATGCAGAGGTTTTTCGATCCACGATCGGAGAAATCGGACCTCGTCGTCGAGACGGAGGGGCTTTTTCAACGCACGCGCGGAGGATTGCGAAGGCATGTCTCTACCAGGCGGGACCAAAACCAACGGCTTTCGTTAGAAATCCGTCATAAATGGGTATAGGCGCGAGCGGAAACGGTCAAGCTGGACAATCACGCACCATCCGGCCGGCCGGCGAATAATTCCTTTACCCGGGAGAAGAAACCCACAGCTTCGGGTTGGGTTGCACCCGAAGATAATTTTTCAAACTCGGCCAGCAATTCCTGCTGCTTCTTCGTCAGATTTTGCGGTGTCTCAACGACAACCTGAACATACATGTCGCCCTTCTGGCGCGAGCGCAGGACCGGCATACCCTTTCCGGCAATGCGGAACCGCTGTCCCGACTGGGTTCCCGACGGTACCTTCACCTTGGTCTTGCTTTGATCGATCGCCGGGACTTCGAACTCGCCGCCGAGCGCAGCCGTCACCATGGAGACCGGCACACGGCAGTGCAGATCGGCTCCGTCGCGCTGGAACAGGCCATGAGAGGTCAGCCCGAGAAAGATGTAGAGGTCGCCCGGCGGACCGCCGCGGACGCCGGCCTCGCCTTCGCCAGCCAGACGGATACGGGTGCCGTCCTCGACACCAGGCGGAATATTGACCGAGAGATTGCGCTCCTTGGCGACCCGGCCGGAGCCTGAACAAGACTGGCAGGGATTTTCGATCACCTGACCGCGGCCCTGACAGGCGTGGCAGGTCCGCTCCAGCGTGAAGAAACCCTGAGCGTGGCGCAGGCGGCCGGCGCCGCCGCAGATCGCGCAGGCCTTCGGCTTCGAGCCAGCTTTGGCGCCGGTGCCCGAGCAGGATTCGCAGGTCACCGAGACCGGAATCTGCACCTGAGCCGTCTTGCCGGTGAAGGCTTCCTCCAGCGAGATTTCCATGTTGTAGCGCATGTCAGCGCCACGCTCGCGCCCACCGCGGCCACGCTGCTGCCCGGACATGCCGAACAGATCTTCGAAGATATCGGAGAAAGACGACGCGAAGCCTGTGCCGAATCCAGGACCAGCGCCGGCGCCTTGCTCGAACGCGGCATGGCCATAGCGATCGTAAGCGGCGCGCTTGTCGCCGTCCTTCAGGATCTCGTAGGCTTCGTTGATTTCCTTGAATTTAACTTCGCTGGATTGGTCGCCCGGATTCTTGTCCGGATGCCATCTCATCGCCAGCTTGCGGAACGCGGTCTTGAGACCGGCGTCGTTGATCGAGCGCTCGACTTCGAGAGTTTCGTAGTAGCAGCGTTTGGTGGTGGACATGAGACTGCTCTCAGTCGTCATGGCTGGGCAAAAGCGCGAAGACGCGCTTCGCGCTTTTGCCCGTGGATGACAATGTCAGTGGCGATCGACATGACGCGAGGTCGTTCGCTTAAGCCGACTTCTTCTTGTCCTTGTCGTCGTCGACTTCGGTGAACTCCGCGTCGACCACGTCGTCCTTTGCAGCATCGCGCTTGGCATCCGCCTCGGCCTGCTGCGTGTACATCGCCTCGCCGAGC
>JAKFUP010000163.1 GCA_021732625.1 Hyphomicrobiales bacterium | reverse complement strand
GAACGTGCTCGGCGTCAGTGCCGAGGCGTCCGCAGCTCCGAACTTCGACCTGCTCGCCGCGATCGGCTTCACCAAGCGCGAGATCGAAGCCGCCAACGTGCACGTCTGCGGCGCGATGACGGTGGAAGGTGCGCCGCACCTGAAGGCCGAGCATTACGCGGTGTTCGATTGCGCCAATCCCTGCGGCAAGATCGGCAAGCGCTATCTCTCGGTCGAGAGCCACATCCGCATGATGGCTGCGTCGCAGCCGTTCATCTCGGGCGCGATCTCCAAAACCATCAACATGCCGAACGACGCCACGGTGGAGGACTGCAAGTCCGCTTACCTCCTCTCGTGGAAGCTCGCGCTCAAGGCCAACGCGCTCTATCGTGACGGCTCGAAACTGTCGCAGCCGCTCAACTCGCAGCTCATCGCCGACGAAGACGACGAGGACGATGCGATCGAGTCGTTCGCGAATGCTCCAATGGCGGCGCGCACCGCGCAGCTTGCCGAGAAGGTGGTCGAGAAGATCATCGAGCGTGTCCGAGATCGCGAAAAAATGCCGGATCGCCGCAAGGGCTACACCCAGAAGGCGGTCGTCGGCGGCCACAAGGTCTATCTGCGCACCGGCGAATACGATGATGGTCGCTTGGGTGAGATCTTCATCGACATGCACAAGGAAGGCGCGGCACTTCGCTCCTTCATCAACAACTTCGCCATCGCCGTGTCGCTCGGCCTGCAATACGGCGTGCCGCTCGACGAATATGTCGATGCCTTCACCTTCACCCGCTTCGAGCCTGCGGGTCCGGTGCAGGGCAACGACTCGATCAAGTACGCGACCTCGATCCTCGACTATGTGTTCCGCGAACTCGCGGTGTCCTACATGTCGCGGTTCGACCTCGCCCACGTCGATCCCAGCGAGTCGAATTTCGACGCGCTCGGCAAGGGTGTGGAAGAAGGCCGCGCGCCGGAGGTGCCGCATCCGGGCAACAAATATCTGTCGAAGGGCCTTACCCGCTCGCGCACCGATAATCTTGTGGTGGTGCGTGGCGGCGGTTCAACACCGAACGAAGGCGGAAGCCATGCGATTAAGATGCCATACTCTGCTCCCGAAATGCGAAACGAGTCATCGGCTCAAAGCGCAATAGCATTAATGCACAACCCCGAAATAAGCCTTTCGCCGACTGAGAAGCTAGAAGCACTGCAATGGAATAAAGCAGGCGCAATTCACCAAACCTTGCCTTCCAAATCTGAGCGTCGCGCAGAAGCAAGAGCCAAAGGCTATGAAGGCGATGCATGTGGCGAATGTGGTCAATGGACCATGGTGCGGAACGGGACATGTTTGAAATGTGACACTTGTGGCGGAACCACGGGGTGTAGCTAAGGGAAAGCAATGAGCAAGCTACACGATCACAAGGTAGCGTTCAGAGATCGAGCATCGATCGCGAAGCTTGCTCTTTGGCTTTGGAAACAGGCAGCCGCATTCACGAGCGCATTCGATATCTGCGCTTTCATCGAAGGACCGCTTTCTGAATATCTTAAAAATAAAGGTCCGTTAAGAATCCGACTCCATTCTGAAAGGGGACTTCCGGAGGGAGCGTACGTCGAATTCAATCCCTTGACGCTCCATGTCACCAAGAAGATTTGGGAAGACGCAAAAAAAGGATTGGATTACGCGCGTTACATACTAGCGCATGAGATCGGACATCTCGTTCTGCACGATAAGCGGGCGCAAGCGTTTTCGAGAGACAAATCAGTTTCACTCAAGTTCGTCTTGGACGAGCAATCTTGTGAAACTCAAGCACATTGGTTTGCAGAGTACTTTCTTGTACCCGATCATTTGGTGAATCTGTACAAAATCGCCGAACTAATCGAAACGGCCTGCGTGGTTCCAAAAGAAATCGCAGAAAAGCGAGTGAAAGACTTCAACTCGACGAACAAACTACTGAAAATCTTCTACGAGAACGATATTTGTCTCAACTGCGGAAATCTTTCAGTCCACAATGGTTGTGAATGCACTGTGTGCGGCAAACAACCTCCCTTGATGAAAGGATAATCGAGATGGCAACAAATCCTCCTAAAGGTGATGGACATCGAAATGGTGCGGTCAAGGATCGTTCGCAAACCTACAACGCAAAAAATGAAACTTGGGTCAAGCGAGACACCGACACCGGCAGATTCATGGACGTTAAATCCGACGGCAGACCTTTCAAAGGCATTCGCCGCGAAGATTAAGCACTTACTGCTTCCCGTCATTCCGGGACGCGCCGCTTGGCGCGGGCCCGGAATCCATAAACTCAAGCGATGATGGGACGACGGGCGTAAATGGCTCTGCGACTCTTACAGCGCGCACCAATCAGCACAGAGGTTATGGATTCCGGGCTCGCGCGTGAAGAATGCGCGCCCCGGAATGACGGCTGAGGGGTGTGGAAACGCCATCAACACGCCCCCGACTCGGCTACACTCACCACAAGGCGCAATGCTCTGCCGGTTCCAATCGCGCCGCCAATGAACGGGAAGGATCCACCATGGCCACGCTGACGTCGCGCTTCGGATTAAAGAGCTTCACCGCCGCGCTCGTTGCGCTCGCCGCAATCGCGCTCGCCTCGACTGTTTCCAGCCCTGCATTCGCCGACAGCGGCACGGTGCGTATCTCGTTCCTCAAGGCCGGCTGGGTGATCGGCGGCACCATCGGGTCCGGCACGCTGACGTTTCGCGGGCGCAGCTACCCGCTCTCGATCGGCGGCCTGAGCTACGGCCTCACCTTCGGCGGTTCGCAGACCAACCTGCGCGGCACCGTCAGCAACATCTTCAATCCGCGCGACGTCGAAGGCGTCTACGGTGCAGGCTCCGCCGGCGCCGCGATCATTCGCGGCCCGCAGGCGGTGATCCTCACCAATCAAAAAGGAGCCGTGATGCAGCTCTCCGGTACGCAGACCGGGCTGATCCTCAATCTCGACCTCAACGGCATGGGCGTCACGCTGCGGCGCTAGTGCGCCATCCTGAGGACCGCGCATGCGCGTGTCGGAGCATGAGTGGCGCAATACTCTTCGTCATTGCGAGGAGCGCCAGCGACGAAGCAATCCAGAACCGTTAACTGGATTGCTTCGCTCCGCTCGCAATGACGAGGAAGCAGCTACGCACCGTTCAGGCGCCGGTGCACTTCTTGACGTAGCTCGCCTTGGCGGCGCCCGCGAGCGGCTTGCCTTCCGCGCTCTTGGCGCTGCCCTCGCAGCACTTCTTCATGAAGCTGGTCTTGGCAGCACCGGCGAGCGGTTTGCCGTCGCCGCTGACGGCGTTGCAGGTTTGCGCCAGCGCGGGTGCTGTGGCGAAAATGCTGAGCGTGGCGGCAATGAACAGACGTTTCATGACGTTTCTCCCGGTCTGATGACACGCTCAGCGTAGCGCAACGGCGCACGCTGGCAAGCCGGAGAGACCATTCCGCCGTACGCAATACAGGGTTCAGCTCATGCTGCCCACAACCACGAGACGCTTCACCTGGCCGGCGCGGAAGGCCTGCAGGAATTTGTCGTAATCCTTGAACGAGACGCAGCCGTTGGAGTCGCCGTTCGGGCCGAGCATGTAGGTGTGCGCCAGAATGCCGGTGCGGTTGTGGATCGCCGTGGCGCCGCCGATCGGCGTCATGCGCAGCGCCGCGACGCCATGAAACAGCGCCTCGCGCGGCGTGAGATCGTAGATGTGCGGCGGCGTCACGCCGTGCATTCGCACATGGGCGTATTCCGGCTTGTCCATGCGCGAGCCGAGACCCGAATGCGCCTCGAGCTTGCTGCCGTCCGGCATGTACACGGTCTTCGCCACGATATCGTACACCGCGGTCTGGAGATCGAGCGGACTGACGTCCGTCGTCACAGCGCTGACCGAACCTGTGGTGACGTCCGCATCCGGATCGGCGCTGGCATAGGCCAGCACGGGCGATTCAGGTTGCGGCTCGTTGTTGAACAGCTTGCTGAACCACGACGGCCGGCCGGATTTCGCCGACGCCAGCAGCACGGCCCTCGCCTTTTTCACCAGCGCATCGTGGCTGGTGGCGGCACGCGCACGCGGACCGCGCGTCTCGGCTGGACGTGAGGGCGGCGCTGCAATCGCGGACGCAGGCGCGGGTTGCGGCGATAACAACGCCAGCTCCTGCGGCTTCACCGCGGGCTTGGGTGTGACGGAGGCTTGCTGGACCTTCGGGGCCGCAGCAAAAATCTGCGGCGGCGGCCCGAACGAATAAACCGGATCGAGCCACGCGACCTGGCCGCCGAGTACGACAGCCTCGGGCTGTCCGAGCGGCGCATCGACGGCGGGCTGGAAGCGATCGGTGAATGCGGCGCTCGCCACAACGGACGCGCGCGGCGAAGCCACATGCACGGAGGCGTCAGCGATGGCCGTTACGCTATCGGCGGCGGCCGCAGATTTGAAATTCACCGAATGCGACAGATACCAGCCGGCGGCGAATGCGAGGCTGCCCAGGCTCACGCCTGCGATCAGGATGGCTGTTGTGGCGATGACTGCGGAACGGCTGCGAACAGCGGCCGGATGCGCCTTCTGCGCACGTTGACTGGGACTCATACGCTTTTACGCCACACACAAAAAGACATTCACAAGCGCATCCCCACGCTGTTGTCCCAAGGTCCCGGCCCGCGCCAGATTCGTGCGCGGTATCAACGTGTTCCGGTTCCAGGGCAGCATCTCGCAGAGGTGCGAAGCGCCATTAAGGCGAGTTTTCGTTAAATGCTGATTAAGTGGGGGCGGAACTGTGACCGGTTCCCAGCCAGGCGACGATCGCTATCTGACGTAAGCCGCAGTGTCCGGCGTGCCAGGAACTGAACTTTCTATTGCCGGGCGACTCCCGTAAGCTTCTCAAAAGAATGAGTTGTGGCGGTCTCATCGGCCGCCTGGGGGGATTTCAGACATGCCTTTTTCCTTGAGCCGCCGTTTGGCGCTGCTGACCGCTATCGCGCTTGTGTTCGTGGCAAGCCTGTCGCTGCCCGCGCACGCCGACGATGGCACGGTCCGGCTGAAATTCTTCAAGGCAGGCTGGTTCGTCGGCGCACAGGCCGGCAGCGGTATCCTCAGTTACCGCGACCAGATCCATGCGCTGAGCCTCGGCGGCCTGAGCGCGGGCCTGACATTCGGCGGTTCGGTAACCGATCTGGTCGGCACGGTGAAAAACCTGCGCAGCCCCTACGACATCAACGGTGTCTATTCGGCGATCGGTGTCGGCTTGGCGATCGGCGGCGGCGCGCGTGCCATCCAGATGCAGAATGCCAACGGCGTCGTGTTGCAGCTGCAGGGCGAGCAGATCGGGCTTCAGGCCGATCTCGATCTCAGCGGATTGAACATCACGATCAAGTAGCGTGATCGCCTGCGCGCCGCGTGACCCGCCTTGTCCCAGCCACTCGCGACATGACAGTCCAGCGGAAACGCAGGGCTGATCTACGCTAGACACTTGTTATGAAAATGACCGCGCGCGACGGCCGATTGATCGGTTTTCTTTTTCTGGCCGTCACCGTGATCGGCTGGGCATTGAACTGGCCTGCGATCAAGATTCTTCTGCGCGAATGGCCGCCGCTGTTTTCGCGTGGAGTTGCGGGCGTCATCGCTGCCGGGATTCTCGCCGCCATCGCGCTGGCGCGAGGCGAAAGTCTCCGTGTACCGCGCGGTGTCTGGCTTGCACTGGGCTTTGCCTCGTTCACCAATGTTTTCGCGTGGATGGGCTTCGGCACTATGTTGATGAAGCAGCTATCGATCAGCGAAGGCTCGTTGCTGGCTTACACCATGCCGATCTGGACAATGCTGTTCGCCTGGCCGGTACTCGGCCAACGTCCCAGTTTGCGCGGCCTCGCCGCAGTCGTGCTTGGCAGCGCCGGCATCCTCGTGTTGTTCAGCGGGCAACTGTTCGCTGGCAATGGTTTCGCTCTCGGTCCGGACAAAGCATTCGGCGTCGTGCTCGCGCTTTCTGCCGCGATCCTGTTCGCACTCGGCAGCGTGCTCAATGCACCGCTGCCGCTTGAACCTGTCGCGCTGGCCGCCTGGCAGGTGGGGCTCGGCTGCTTTCCAATGATCGTGCTCGGATTGATCTTCGAACGTCCGGATCTCGGCGCCCTCACCGGCTCCGGCTGGGCGGTGATGATCTACATGATCCTCGGCCCGATGGGCGTGTGCTACCTCACATGGTTCGCGGCGTTAAAACGGCTCTCCCCTACAACCGCAACAATGGGCACTCTCGGCGTGCCGGTGATCGGCGTCGTCTCCGGTGCGCTCATACTTGGCGAACCGCTCGGTCTGCGCGAGGCGATCGCGGCAGCGCTGACACTCTCAGGCGTCGCGCTGGCGTTGCGCAGGACGCCTCCTCCAACTATTGAGTGAAACAGTTTTACAGGAGACCGTCGTGATCCGCTCTATCGATCATCTCGTCATCACCGTCGCATCTGTCGAGGCAACCTGCGCGTTCTATACAAGGGCACTCGGCCTCAGACGGCTCGACGAGCCGAACCTGCCAACCGCATTGTTGTTCGGCAATCAGAAGATCAACGTGCATGAAGTGACGCGCACGTTCGAACCGAAATCGAAAACACCGACTCCAGGCTCGGCAGATTTTTGTTTGATTGCTGACAGGCCACTCGCTGACATCGAGGCGCATTTGAAATCATGCGGTGTTGCAATCGAGGCCGGCCCGGTGCCGCGCACAGGTGCACTGGGCAAAATGATGTCGGTTTATTTTCGCGATCCAGATTTCAATCTGGTAGAGGTCAGTGAATACCGCGCGCAATCATAACTGCGCGCGCTGAGGCGCAACCTCAGGAACCGTCTAAACTTTTTGCAGTCACTCGCGCAAAAAAGACTGCAGCGCAGGAACATCCGTGTTTGCGAGAACTTGGTTATACGCAAAACATTGGAGGATAACGTATGACAAAGACCAAGACTCTTGCAGGCGCTGCGGCGATTCTGTTCGCGATCAGCGGTGCTGCCTTTGCACAAAGCCAGGGTGCCGGTTCCAGCAACAGCGGTCCGAATGCGGGTACGTCTCCCAGCGCGACCGACTCGAAAACAAGCGGCGACCAGATCGGAACCAAGTCAGGTGCGTCGACCACCACGACAGGCCAGTCGGGTCAGAGCAATCCCGAGGCCAACCGCGTCAAGCCGTCCACCGATCCGCAGAAGAAGTAACATTGTTATAACACTCAAAAGCCCGGCACATGGTGCCGGGCTTTTTTTGTTGTGGCGCTCACTTTGCTTGAGCTTGTGAATCCAGATTTTGCTTCAGCATCTTTATGCGAATGCGTGATCTAGACGTTCCGCATCAATTTCAGAACAGCCGTCAATCGAATACTCCGTTTGCCGGCGAGTGCTGTCGCCTCCAGCTCCGCGCCTGTGTCCGAACACGCGCCGGAAAACCCAATACCAACCTCATGACCGCCGAACACCGGGTTCTCGCCTCGCGACGGTGTGTGCTCCTGATTGACGATCTGACCTTTCCAACGCCCGTTCACGGACGTGTAGGTGCCGAGATAGTAAAAGAACGCATCGCCGCCGAGAATCCGGCCATCGCTGAGCAACATGATTCCCGTCAGGCCGCCATCGACACCATCCAGCGTGCGCAGATGGATCGAATACAGCCCATTCGTGATACCGCCGGTACCGACCGCGCCCGGTGGAATCGGCTCCTCTTCGAGCGGCGTCATCTTCGAGCGAAAGATTGCCCCCGGCATCTGCGGAGACGTTCCGACGAACCGGTAGATGTGCTCGCCATCGGGCCGCCCCCGCACGTTGATCGAGGATGTATCGGAGCCGAGCATCGATTGGTAGTTCGGGTCGTCATTGTGGCGATAGCTGGTGATATCGGCGACGATCTCGCCGTTTTCCTCGTAGTAGGTGCCGTCATGGGCGAAAGCAGAATTTCCTCCCAGCATGCTGCCCTCGTGGACATACATCACGCTGCGCATCAGGTGATCCCCGATGCCGTATTCGCACTTGTAGAAACCTTTCAGCAACGGACACTTCCCCGGTACATTCCAGCGGCCATTTAAGTGAAATTACAATCGCGGGAAAGCTCGCATTATCGCCACCCACCACGGATATCGGTGCATAACAGCACACAAAAGCGTCGCGTTCTTTGATCGAAGAAGCAGCCACGAGAATTTAACGGGAGAAGGAAATGCCCCATCAAGCCATCGCACCGGGCAAAGTTGCCGTCATAACGGGTGCCGCAAGCGGCATCGGGCACGCTGCCGCCGAACGATACGCCGCGCTCGGCATGAAAGTCATGATGGCGGACCTGCCCGGCGCAGCGCTCGACGCCGCCTGCGAAGCCGTCCGGTCAAAGGCCGCAGACAAAGGGTCGGTGATCGCCGGCAGCATCGATGTCAGCCGCGCTGACGATCTGCTCCGGCTGAAGAATATCACCTACGACGCCTTTGGCCATGTCGATGTACTGATGAACAATGCGGCCGTGGGCCTCAATCCCGGCAGCGCGTTCAAGGCGCACGACCAGTGGCGGCAACTGCTCGACATCAACCTCGGCGGCGTCATCAACGGCGTGCAGGCGTTTCTTCCCGCGATGGTCGCACAGAAATCACCCGGGCTCGTTATCAACACGGGCTCAAAACAAGGCATCACCACGCCGCCGGGCAACCTCGCCTATAATGTCTCGAAGGCTGCGGTGAAGGCGTTCACCGAAGGGCTTGCCCATGAGCTGCGCAATATCCCGGGCTGCGCGATCACAGCGCACCTCTTGATTCCCGGATTCACCTTCACCGGTATGAGCGGACGCGCGGAAAAGCCAGCTGCCGCATGGACCGCCGATCAGGTGATCGATTTCATGCTGACCAGCATCGCGCACGGCGATTTCTACATTCTCTGTCCGGATAACGACGTAACCCGCGCCACTGATGAGCGGCGCATGGCATGGGCGGCGGGTGACGTCATCGAGAACCGGCCTGCGCTGTCGCGCTGGCATCCGGACTTTGCCCCGGCGTTCGAGGCGTTCATGAAAAGCCAGCCGTAGAAGGTTCGCCGACCTAGAAGCACAGGTCGGTGACGCGCTTTCCTTTTTTATCGCCAATGGTGATCGGACACTCGGCCCGCTTGAGCGTCGCTTTGGCATCTTCGTTGCCAAGCGCGGATGCTCTTAGCAAATAAGCCTTGCCTGCATCGGAATCCTTCGGGCCACCGCGGCCGCCGAGCGCAAACGCGCCTGCGCGCTCAAGCCCGCCCGGATGATTTTGTGCAGCCGCTTTCTCGAACAGAACTCGCGCTTCGGCGTCGTTTTTCGGTCCACCGGCACCATCCTGCACCATCAGGCCAAGCTGATACTGCGCCTCCGGCGAGTTGCCTTCCGCAGCCTTTGCCAGCAGTTGCCTTTTCTGGACGGGGTCCATCGGCTTGCCGCCGGTCTGCTCCGTCAGTGCTGCTAGATTGATCGCACCCCGCGCGTTGCCAGCCTGAGCGGCTTTCTCGAACAGCTTGCGCGCCTGCGCTGCATCTTTCGGAACGCCGGAACCGTTGGCGTAGATCACACCAAGCTCAACCATCGCGGTGGTGCTGCCTTTGTCGGCCGCTTTGCGAAAGGCAGCGATTGCCTCGCTCGTTTGCCCACTGGCGACATGGGCGCGCCCGAGATTGTACATCGCGCGGCGCGAACTGCCCGAGGCGTTGCGGCAGAATTTGATCGCGGTCGGCACATCCGCTGCGGCGATCGTCTGCACACCTTTGGTGTCTGCCGGACGATCCGGATCATCCGGGTCGGCGGCAACACGATCGCAGAGCACGGCATCGGCAGATTGCGCATGCACCCGATCATGCGCGAAGATCGCCGCAATCCCGAGCCCGAACGCCAGCACAACAAATCCGGAACGCATCATCGACCTCTCGTCACCGCCCAACCAGCCGGAAACTAGAGCCGTGAGCCGCTGGCATCAAGCGCCGCATGCGGTCGGATCAAGGCTTCTTGCGCACGAGGTAACGCTGTGTTCCCTCTAACGTCAGTTCCGCCTTCTGATTGTGCACAGTGCTTTTCATGGCGATGACACCGGTGGTGCGGTTTGGAACAAGCTCGGTGATCTCCAGCGCCGGATACAGTGTATCGCCGACGTAAACAGGTCTCAGAAAGCGCGACGACTGGTCGAGAAATCCCACCAGACTGTCCTCGACCATAAATGGAAACTCACCTGCACCTGCCGCGGTCTGGATCAGCACCTGATAGCCGTGCGCCAGCATGTGCGGCATGCCGCGGCGGCGGCAATACTCGACGTCGTAATGCACAGGATGATTGTCACCACTCGCGGCCTGAAACGCCAGGAACAAAGCATCGGTCATGGTGCGGCTCGGCAAAACGAACCGTTCGCCGACCTTGAAATCGCCGAACCAGCGCGAGCTATGGCGCCGATGTTCTGCCGGATCGAACGGCGGCGTCATCCTTTCACCTCACGGCAGACCGACACCGGGCGTTTGCCGTGTTTGATGCTCGTCAATCCGGTCGTTTCGATCCACAGCGTCATACCCCGCGAAGAAAACCGCTGCCCCGAAACAGCGAGGCTCTTTTTGAGTTCGATCGATTTGCCGTCGATCTGAATGTGGGCTCCGGGGTCGGATTGATAAAACGCCACGGCAAACTGCGAGCCGTCAGCGCATTCATAGCTGCGAAAGACGGCCTGTGCTGCCGCGGGCTGCACCACACCAAAAACTGAGATCCCGATGACAGCGACACCAAAACAGGCTGCGCGAAAATGTATGATAGCCCTGCACAACATTATGTTCTCGTCCTTCAAGCACCGAGTATAGCTTATAAGCCCACGCCGTCATCCATTCACAACACACGTTGCTATAGATATCGCCATGTCTGATTCCTATCCCCGTCATCTCAATCTCGCCGGCGCCAGCAATTTCCGCGATCTCGGGGGTTATTCGGGGAAAGATGGCCGCACACTGAAGTGGCGGCGTATTTTTCGATCCAATCATCTTGGTAAAGTAACGAGCGACGACATCGCCGTACTGCATGACATTGGCCTGAAAGCCGCGTTCGATCTGCGCGGCAAGGACGAGCGCATTCCGGACGCCTGCAAAGTCGAGGGTATCGACGTTCATTCGCTGCCGATCGAACCGGTGACAATGGTCGTCATTCGTGAGCGCCTTGCCAAGGGCGCACTGACCACCGACGAGACCATGGAGATCATGCGCGAATCCTATCGCAACTATGTGCGCCACAACACAGCGCGCTTCCGTCAGCTCTTCACTCACCTGATCGAAGACCACGCGCCGTTGGTGATTCACTGCACCGCCGGCAAGGATCGAACCGGATTCGCCTCCGCGCTGATTTTGCACGCGCTGGGCGTCGCCGGCGATGTTATCATCCAGGACTATTTGCTGACCAACACGTACTACCTCAGAGACACGACAAACGCCGCGCAGCTTCCGGAAGCCGTCCGCGCCGGGCTGCAAACAGTCCACGAAACTTTTCTCGCAGCCGCCTTCGAGGCCGTGCGCGCCGACTATGGCGATATTGACTCGTTCATCGAGAACGGGATCGGCGTCGGCGCCAACGAGAGGGCAATGCTTGAACGCCTCTATTTGAATGACTGACGTAATATTTGAATGACTGACACAATCTGAAATCGCGGGGTCCCGACGCCACCCGCCTGCGGACCGACTGGATGCAGGCGGACTTTTTCTAGTTGCGATCTTTGGATTTGCGATCTTCAGCGATATCGCCGTTACCCTCTTCCTTCAGTGGCGTCAGCAGCCACAGCGTCAGGAAGGTAAACAGCGAGATCATGACGGCGACGTCGTAGGCGCCAAGTCCAACGGCCGCGCCCGTTGCACCGGTTGCCCACAGGCTTGCGGCCGTCGCGGTGCCGCGAACGGAGCCGCGCTCTTTCAGGATCGCGCCCCCGCCGATGAATCCCATGCCGGTCATCAGCCCTTCGATGATCCGCGCGGTGCCTTCCGGATGCCCCTGCAAGATCGTCTCGGTTGCCTGCACGATGCCGCAGGTCGCGATCGCAACCAGCGGAAAAGTCCGCAACCCGGCGCTACGCTCATTCTTCTCGCGATTCCAGCCGATCGGAAGCGCCAGAAGATACGCGATAGCGAGCGCGATCAGATGCGGCAAAATCCGAAAACTGTCGTTCGCCTCAAGAAGCGATTGCATCATCAATTCCGATCGTCAGGCCACCTTGCGCGATGAGCCACTTGCGGCCAGAAAACCCTCAAGCCGCTGGCGGATGATCTGTTCGGCTTCCGCCATGATGCGATCGATCAGCTCCTTGCAGGTCGGAATGTCGCGGATCAGTCCGGCCACCATCCCGCAGCTCCATGCACCGGCGCTCATGTCGCCGTCGATCATCACCTTCGGATAAACTCCAGCGACCTGATCGTGGATATCCTCGATCTTGAGATTGCGGCCTTTCTCGCGCTCGATCTCGATCAGCCTGTCGACGTTGTCGTTGCGCAAGACGCGCTCGGTGTTGCGCAAGGCGC
>JAKFUP010000191.1 GCA_021732625.1 Hyphomicrobiales bacterium | reverse complement strand
CGCAGTGGGACAAGATCCAGGCGCTGATCCAGAAGGGCATCGACGAAGGCGCGACGCTGGTCGCCGGCGGCCCCGGTTTGCCGGAAGGCGTCAACAAGGGCTTCTACGTGCGCCCGACCATCTTCGCTGACGTCACCAAGGACATGACTATCGCGCGGGAAGAAATCTTCGGACCCGTGCTCGCGATCATGGGCTTCAGGGACGAAGCCGAAGCGGTCGAACTCGCCAACGACACGCCGTATGGCCTCGCGGGTTACGTCTCGGCGGGTACCGTCGAGCGTGCACGCAAGGTCGGCCGCCAGATCCGCGCCGGTAACGTCAACCTGCAGGGCGTTCCGAACGAACGTACCGCGCCGTTCGGCGGCTACAAGCAATCCGGCAACGGACGCGAGTGGGGCAAGTTCGGCCTTGAGGATTTCCTCGAAGTGAAGGCGATTGCTGGCTTCAACGCGGCTTGACACATCGTCATTGCGAGCGAAGCGAAGCAATCCAGGCTGCAGAAAAGAACTGGATTGCTTCGTCGCTAACGCTCCTCGCAATGACGAATAGGTGGTGAAAATCAAAACACTGGTCTCATCCGAGGCCGGCGTTTTTGATTCAAACCGGAAAATCCAGCGCTTTCTTCTTTCGCGGCCGTTCCCACACAACACCCGGAAAGCCTTTCAGCGGACCGAGCGGCGCGCCGGTATATATCCACGCCTGCATTTCATCGATGCCGATGTGATAGAGCGGCTCCCGCCCGGTGCGGCTCTTGAACAGCGCACGCGGAATGTTGACCATGTGCCGCGAACGTCCGCGCTCATAGAACAACGGAGTTCCGCAGCGCTTGCAGAAACTGCGGGCGGCTTTCGTCGCGCTGTCCTCGTAGCGTGTGATCTCATCCTCGCCCGCCAGAATGCGAAAGCGCTTGCGCCAGCTCCCGACGTAAGTCGCGTAGGCCGCGCCATGGGCCACACGACTCGCGCGCGTATGGTCATGCCACGCCCATCGCGCAGGCACATCGACCTCGAAACGAACCGTACCGCAGAGACACTGCCCCGACACTTGCGCTGGTTGCGCCAGCGCTCTCCCCTTTACAGGCGTCGCGCCCGCGATCCTGCCAGTCCTCGTCTTGCTCATGATCTCGTCTTGCTCATGATGTTGTCGGCGTCTCGCTCAGCCAATCCAGCATCGCCGCGTTAACCTCACGCGGATAGGTGTGGCTGAGATCGTCGATCTCGCGATAAGTCACGCGCGCACCCGCCGTGCATAGCGCTTGATCGGCCTGCCGCGCCACATCGATATTGAACATCCAGTCGAGCGCGCCGTGCGCCATGTAGATCGGCAGATCGCGCACGCGATCTTTGTCCGCCATCTCCGCCATCAGCGGATGGAATGACGCTGCCACCGGCCCCAGATGAGTGAAGGGCGATTCCGCCTCAAGACCACTGACATAGGAAAACGTGCCGCCATCGCTCATCCCGGTCAGCAATAGCTTTGAGGCATCGATATTCCATCGGCTGCGCACCAGATCGAGAATGCGTTTGAGATTCGGCGTATCGGCGTCGTCGCCCATCAACGCCCAGGTCGGACCGACCGCCGTCGGCGCGACGAGAATCGCGCCGTGGCTACGGGCATCGCGCAGCCAGCTCCAGAGGAATGCGCGGCCATTGCCGCTGCCACCGTGCAGCGCGAACACCAGCGGCCACGCGCGATCCGGCGCGTAGTATTCCGGCACATAGATCGAGAAGCTGCCGCGGCTGCCGGGCTCGTCACTCGAATGCGCGATGCCGGTGTCGTCACGCGTGGCGGCCTTGGCGATTTTGTCCTGCAGCTCGGCGTCGTCGCGCATCGCGGGATCGACGAAAAAGCGGCTGATCGCGGGCAACACCTTCGCCAGCGGATACAGCGCCTCCTGCGCGCGCGATGTGTTACGCAGCGCGCGAAACACCGCGACGAGACTGTTCTCCTGCTCCGGCGCTTTTCGCAACCCATCGAACGCGGCAATGACGGCGTCGCTCGCCGCGCCAAGCAGCGTTGCAACGCCGGTGAGCGCTTCAGGCCATCCCTGAAGCCGCGGCCGTGCCTCTCGCAGTGCCGCGTCGGGCGTTCCGGCCATCTCCATCACGGCGCCGAAATCCGGCGGATGCAGGTAGCGCGCAACGAAGCCCAGCGCCTCGATCGATTGCAGCAGCGGCGGCAGCAGCGCCACGATGTCATCCCGCACGGCGTCGTCCATCGTGGGCTCCGGCAAATCGGCGGCTACGCCGCGTGACGAAATCATACGTGATCGCTGAACCGCATCGCAACCTGCGGCGACAGACAGTTGCGCGCACGCGCATCGCCTGAAGCGCGTCTTTTTACATACCCACCGAGAGGCAAGCGCAGATGCACGGCTGGATTTCGGTGGGGCTATTGGTCCTTGCGTTCGCCGCGGCAACGATCGTGCTGATCCGATCCGCGATCCGGCGGTGGTGGGAGTACGGGCTTCTGCTGTTGGTGGCAGCCATCTTATCCAAGCCGCTGTACGATCTCGTCTCTGGCGACGTGTCGCGCTATCTGCCGGGCTTCCTGTGGTCCGACGGCCCCGACGGCAAGGACCAGATCATTCTGGCGAGCATCGCCAGCACAATCATTCTACCGCTGATCGTGTCGGCCGCCCTGATGCTTGCGTTCACAAGGATACGTTCGCGGCGGGCGTAACTCACTGGTCCACCTCATGCAAAGCCCTTGATTTTGCGCGACAAGGCCATGCTATGATGACGGCGGCACGTCACCGGATCAGAGAGTATTTTCGTTGGAAGCAGCCTTGCATGGCGCTGAAGCGCAGCGGCTGGCCGCACTGCGCCGCTACGACATATTGGACACTCCTCGCGAAAAGGAGTTTGACGACATCGTCGCGATCGTGAGCGCCATCTGCGACACGCCGATTTCGGTTATCAATCTGATCGACGAGGGCCGCCAGTGGTTCAAGGCGGAAGTCGGGCTTGGCGTGCGGGAGACGCCGCTGCCCGCATCGATTTGCGCCCATGCGATCTTGCAGAAAGACCTTTTTATCGTTCCTGACACGTTGAAAGATCCCCGCTTTGCCGACAATCCGCTGGTGACCGGCGATCCTCGCCTGCGCTTTTACGCCAGTGCACTCCTCGAAACATCGGAAGGTCTACCGCTCGGCACCATCTGCGTGCTCGACTACAAGCCGCGCGTTCTCAACGATAACCAGACCGGATTGCTGCGCGTCATGGCGAGCCAGATCATGAAGCTGCTGGAATCCCGACGGCTAATGGCAGCGGAGCATGTGGCGCGGCAGCGAGCCGAAGAGCTGCTCAAGGAAAACGCTGTCCTCGCCCGTGAAGCCGATCACCGGGTGACGAATTCGCTGACGCTGGTGTCGTCCGTCCTGAGCATGCAGGCGCGCCGCGCGGACCTCACGGCAAGAGCCGAACTTGAAGATGCCCAGCGCCGCGTCCACGCGATCGCCACCGTGCATCGCCAGTTGCACGGAACGGGCAGCCTCGCCGAGGTCGAACTCGACGTTTTCCTGAAACGCCTCTGTGACAGCGTAAGCGAAAATGCGCCGGCGCATGTGTCGCTGCTGACGGTCGAGGCCGACAAGGCCCTCGTGCCGTCAGAGACGGCAAGCGCGCTTGGCCTGATCGTGGCGGAGTTGATGGCCAACAGCTACAAACACGCCTTCCCGAACAATCGCCAGGGCACGATCGCAATCAAGTTTAGCGGCAACGCAGCCCGGTGGACGTTATCGGCGATTGACGATGGCGTTGGTCTGCCCGCCGATTTCGATCCGGCAACAAGCAACGGGCTCGGCATGCGGGTGATCGCGTCTCTGGCCAAGCGGCTCGGCGCTGTGCTCACGACCGAGTCTTCTCCGTCGAGGACGATTTTCCGGGTAGCCCGCGCCTGACCGCCGCAAGGCTACCTCCACAGCGCTTGCCCTGCGACGGCTTGCCGCTAGGATTGCTGGAATTCACCGAAGCGCGATCCGGTACGAACGATCATCGTCAGGAGGCGGATCATGGGCATGTATCACGAAGGCAACCGCGAATTGCAGGACAGGTTCGGCTCGACGCAACTCGCCGATCGGCTGGTCGAGCGATTGTGGCGCAATCGTTTCAAGGATGACGACAAGGCGTTCATCGAGAGCGTCAGCTTTTTCTTTCTCGCGACTGCAACTGTCAGCGGCCATCCTGATTGCTCATTCAAGGGCGGCCCTTCCGGCTTCGTTCGGGTCCCGGCGCCGGACCTTCTGGTGTTCCCCGACTACGACGGCAATGGCATGTTCAAGAGTCTCGGAAACATCAAAGCGAACCCGGAGGTGGGCTTGCTCTTCATCACGATGGGAGAAAAGCCGCAGCGGCTGCGCGTCAACGGACGCGCGAGCCTGCATCTGGACGACCCGACGATAAGCGATCTTCCGGGTGCGCAAGCGATCGTTCGCGTCGTTCCCGAGCATATTTTCCCGAACTGCCCGCGCTACATTCCAGACCTGCAAAGCGGCCAGCCGTCTCAATATGTGCCTTGCGAGGGAGCTGCACCCAAGGAGCCGGCCTGGAAGGGCTTCGATGCTTTCAGGGACGTCGTGCCGCCGCGTCACCGTTAGAAACGAAATATATCCAGACGCGAAGGGATCTACTGCAATCCATCGTCCCGAAACATACTCATGCGAAAGATAGCCGCATGACCTCGTTCGAGCAATCGCGCTCACACCCACGCAATCGAATGCGATCGGCGGCGGCTCGGTCGTGGTCGCAGGCATCCTCGACAAGGCACTCGCGTTGTGGCATGTCATCGGGAACCCCGCGCACCGGGTGCACTTCGTGAAAGACCACGGTGCGATAGTCTTCGCGGCTGAGTGAACGCTTTAGCTGGCTGCTCTTCCGATATCTCGAAGCCGGCTTATCAAGAGTCGCTGAACGGCGAAATTCATACCCGGCGAAAGAGCATGGAACCTAGTGAATTCGAGAGCCGGATTTCCCGCTTGGACATCGATCTATTTTCCGGCATCCCCTCTCAGACAACACCACGCGACAGGCGATCCCTCTTAGCCTGCCAGCTTGCCTTACGGCAGGCGTTTCCGAACTACACCTATCTTGAGATAGGCTCTCACCTTGGTGGCAGCCTGCAGGTGCATGTTTTGGATCCGCTATGCGCGCAAATTTATTCAATCGATAGCAGGCCGCTCAGCCAGCCGGATGAACGTGGGCCAAAAAACTATTACGAACGAAACTCCACCGCACGCATGATGGAACTGCTGTCAGAACTTGCCGGGCCGGTAGCTACGAAGGTGATGTGCCTGGAAGGTGATACCGCCAGCATTATCCCGTCTCACATCGCCAACTCGCCTTCTCTTTGCTTCATTGACGGCGAGCATACCGACACGGCCGTGTATCGGGACTTCCTCTTTTGCCTGGCAGTCGTAGACGAACCGGCAGTCATCGCCTTCCATGACGCGGAGATCGTCTACAATGGCCTTCTTGGCGCAACGGAGTATTTGCGGAAGGCAGGGATCGCCTATCGATCCTACCATCTGCCCGACAACGTCCTCGTCATTGAGCTCGGCGAGGGACAATTGAATCGGCATCCGGCAATCCGCGAGATTCTGGCGGACAATCATTCCGGCTATTTGGAATCGCTCCGCAGGACCGACGATTATAGACGCTTCTACAATCGACGAATGTCGAAGTTCCATCGAGCCGTGATTGCTTTTTTACGCAGCGTCAAGCTCCGATTAAGAAAGAAAGCGAGCTAGTCGCGTTCAGGTGTCCTGGGGGCTAACGACTCATCCGTGAGCCGTACTCCATCCAAACTGGGACACGCGGGCGCAAGCGTAGAATCGGCGGCTGCTGGCGTTCGTAGTTTTATACCGAAGTGGCGCGCCCGAAGAGATTCGAACTCCTGACCCCCAGATTCGTAGTCTGGTGCTCTATCCAGCTGAGCTACGGGCGCTTTTGCCAAGTCATCGTCAAGTCATCGTCAAGTTTGCGGAGCGCGAAGTCACCGCATTTGGCCCCACAGACGGCGCATGGCGCGGCCCGCAGGAGGGCCATGCCTAACGGCTAAAACTGCGATTTGCAAGGACCGCCGAGCGCTTAAGTTCCGGCCATTCGAGCGATCTGTCTCGCGCCAAAAAGATCAGCTTCAGGCGCGCGCGCGGGTGGGGCGCACCTGATGCAACTCGATCGGCCGGTCCGGAATCGAAATGCGGAAGGTTGCACCGATGGTGCCTTCGACCAGATGAATGTCGCCGCCATGGGCGCGCACCAACTCGGCGGCGATGGCAAGACCGAGCCCGGTGCCGCCCGCCCGATCCGAGCCCTGAAACGCCTCGAACAGATGTTCGCGCGCCTTTGCGGCAATGCCGGGACCGGTATCTGAAATCTCGACAATCGCAACGATGCCCTCGCGGCGGCCGGTGACGCGAACCTGCCGTGCAGCGGCATGGCTGGCGGGCTGGGCTTCGAGCGCTTGCGCCGCGTTGCGCACCAGATTGAGCAGCACGCGAAACAAATGATCGGGATCGGCATCGATGGTCAGGCCGCGCTCGATCGCGCTGACCCACGCCACGGGACCATTGACTGCGAGGCCCGCGGATTCGCGAACCTCGTTGATGATCGGCTCGAGCAGCACCACGCGGCGATCGGGCGAGGCCTCCTGCGCACGGCCGTAGGACAATGTCGATTGGCACAGCGCGATTGCGCGCTCCAGTGTCCGCATCAGCTTCGGCGCGAAACGCTGCACTCGTGGATCCGGCACTGTGCCGAGCTGATCGGAGATCAGTTGCGAGGACGCCAGAATATTACGCAGGTCGTGACTGATCTTCGATACAGCAAGGCCGAGCGCGGCAAGACGGCTCTTCTGATGCAGCATCGAGTTGAGATCGCGCTGCATGTCGGACAGCTCGCGCTCGACGACGCCAATCTCGTCGCCGCGCGACGACGGCGTGATAATCTGTGCCGGACTTTCCGGATCGCGATGAAACGCGACGACATTCGCCGTCACCCGCCGCATCGGCCGCACGAACAGGAAATGCAGCGCCAGATACACCAGGGCTGCCGTGAGAACCGAGATTCCGAGCGACCACAGCAACACGTTCGCCGAGAAGCGATACATCGCGACCCGCAACGGCTTCTCGTCGAGCACAACCTCGATGAATTGACCGCCGGTGCGCGACGGACCGACCACGCGCATCAGCTCGCCGCCGCGCCCGAGCATGACGCGGAACGCATCGACGATGGCGGCTCCGACACTCATCGTGCGCAGGTCGATATCGTCGTTGATGGCGGTCGGCATGTCGGCAATCGCAAGAAGGCGGCGCTGTTGTCCGAGCTTGATCGCGACGGTGCGCGCGCCGATGCTCTCGAGCAGTTGCTTGGCGAGCGAATCCGGCACCGCGCCGCTGGGTGCCGCGTCGAGCACCAAAGCTGCCGTGTTGGCAGCGGCCAAGCGATCGTTCAGCCAGTTCATGCGGAAGTTGGCGATGGACGGAACGTAGATCAGGATTTCCGCGATCATCACCAGCGGAATGGTGAGCAGCAGCAGCTTGCCAGACAGACCCAGCGGACGCGAGAAAAAGCCGTGACCGGGCCCAGGCGGCACCGATACCGTTGGGTTCCGAACTTCGACCTGAGGCTTCGACGCCGTCATCCCGATCGCCTGCTCTCGAATACTTGCGAGTTTGCGCATCTATTCATCCAGGCTGCCGCGACACCCTCCAAGGAAATGGGCACAGTGGACGACATCTGAAAGACCCGGCAGCGTTCTGATGCGGCCGTAATTCTGTATACGGAACAACCCGTTCCGGCGTTTCTTCCCAATGCCCCGAAATTACGGGCCAAGATTGACGAAAACAGGTCGCTCCCGTATAAGCCGCGCAACTGTCCGCGATGGCCCGGCTCGACCGGGCCGGCCTGTTTTAGGCCGCACGCATCAGGACTTAACCTCATTCTTCGGCGTATTGCCTCGGCGTATTGCCCAGCGGAGACCAGCCGTGAAGCGGACCTATCAACCCAGCAAACTGGTGCGCAAGCGCCGTCACGGTTATCGCGCGCGTCAGGCCACCGCAGGCGGCCGCAAGGTTTTGGCTGCCCGCCGCTCTCGCGGCCGCAAGAAACTCAGCGCCTGATCCGCCCGGCCCAAGACCCCAGCAAACACCGGTTCTCACCATGGAACGGCTCAGGCAACGGGCGGACTTCCTCGCCGTTGCCAATGGTGCGCGGCTGGCGAGCCCTGCGTTCGTGGTCCAGCGTCTGCCTCGCGAGGATCGCGGCCCGGTCCGGATCGGTTTCACCGTATCCCGCAAAGTCGGCACCGCGACGGAACGCAATCGTGTCCGCCGCCGCCTGCGCGAACTGGTCAAACAGCTTGACCCGGCGGCAATGCGCCCGCACAGCGACTATGTCCTGGTCGGACGGCGCGTCGCGCTTCACCGCGATTTCGCAACCATGTTCGACGATCTCAAGACGACGCTTCACCGCCTCGAAAAGGCGCGCATGGAGCGACATAAAGCCGCCAGCCAGACTGTGCCGGGCGCTGACTGACATGACATCCGATATGATCTTGCCGACCGGCATATGACCGACGAGACCTGAACAATGACCGATAATCGCAACACTATTCTCGCGGTCCTGCTGTCCGGCATCGTGCTGATCGGCTGGCAGTATTTCTACAACATCCCGGCCATGGAAAAGCAGCGCGCCGCGCAGCCGCAGAGCCAGATGGCGCCTCCGGCCGCGCAACCAGGATCCCAGACACCAGGATCGCAACCGCCGCAGGCAGGCGCGACGCCGGCACAGCCCACGCCGGGCGCACAGCCGACTCCGGGTTCGCTGCCCTCCGCATCGACCATCATTCCGCGCGCCACTGCGATCGCCAACAGCCCGCGCATCAAGATCGAGACACCGAAAGTCAGCGGCAGCATTGCACTGAAGGGCGGCCGGATCGACGACGTGTCACTGGTGCAATATCGCGAGACCGTCGATCCGAAATCGCCGGCCATCGTGCTGCTGGCGCCGTCCGGCACCGAGAATCCGTTCTACGCGGAGTTTGGCTGGGTCGCCGCGACCGGCTCGAACGCCAAAATTCCCGACCAGAACACTCTGTGGTCGCAGGAAGGTTCGGGCGCACTCTCACCCGACAAACCAGTGACGCTGGTCTGGAACAACGGCGAGGGCCTCGCCTTCAAGCGGACCATTGCGGTCGATCAGAATTATCTCTTCACGCTGAAGGATGAAGTGACGAATACCGGCAATGCACCGGCGACGCTCTATCCTTATGCGCTGATCTCGCGCCACGGCAAGCCGCAGGTGTCGGGCTATTACATCCTGCACGAAGGTCTTGTCGGCGTGCTCGGCGAACAGGGCTTGCAGGAATACAGCTACAGCAAGATCGACGAGGACAAGCGCAAGGAATTCAAGGTCACCAACGCCTGGCTCGGCATCACCGACAAATACTGGGCCACGACGCTGCTGCCTGATACCAGCGCGAAGGTCGATGCACGCTATTCGTCCAATCTCGTCGGCAACCTGCGCACCTACCAGACCGACTATTTGCTCGATGCGCAAACCGTTGCGATCGGCGGCACCGGCGTCGCCAGTGCGCGCCTGTTCGCCGGCGCCAAGGAAAACGGGCTGATCGACGCCTACGACAAGCAGCTCAAGCTCAACCGGTTTGAACTGTTGATCGACTGGGGCTGGTTCTACTTCATCACCAAGCCGATGTTCTGGATGATCGACTGGTTCTTCCGTCTGTTCGGCAACTTCGGAATCGCGATCCTGGCGGTGACGGTGCTGGTGAAGCTGGTGTTCTTCCCGCTCGCCAATAAATCCTACGCCTCGATGGCGAAGATGAAGGCGGTCCAGCCGCAACTTGCCGGCCTGCGCGAACGCTATCCTGACGACAAGGTGAAGCAGCAGCAGGAGATGATGGAGATCTACAAGAAGGAGAAGATCAATCCGATCGCGGGTTGTTTGCCGATCCTGATTCAGATCCCGGTGTTCTTCTCGCTCTACAAGGTGCTGTTCGTCACCATTGAAATGCGCCACGCGCCGTTCTTCGGCTGGGTCAAGGATCTCTCTGCCCCTGATCCGACGACCATCTTCAATCTGTTCGGTTTGATCCCGTTCGACCCTATGTCGCTCGGCACGATCGTCGGACCGTACCTGATGCTCGGCGTCTGGCCGATCCTCATGGGCATCACGATGTGGGTGCAGATGAAGCTCAATCCGGCACCGCCGGATCCGACGCAGAAGATGATCTTCGACTGGATGCCGCTGATCTTCACCTTCATGCTGGCGTCGTTCCCGGCAGGTCTCGTGATCTACTGGGCGTGGAATAACCTGCTCTCGGTGCTGCAGCAGGGCTTCATCATGAACAAGCACGGCGCGAAGATCGAACTGTTCGACAACATCAAGTCGAGCTTCCCGGCCAAGAAACCGGAATCAAAAATAGAGAAAGCGGCGAAAGATAAAGCCGCACTCAAACAAGACAACGCTCCGGTCGCGGATGAAGCGAAAGTAGCGACAACGGAAGTATCGGCCGCAGATCTCGAAAAGCTCGACGCGTCCATCGCTGAAACATCCAAGATGGATGCGAAACCGGAAGTTGGTACCGAACCAAAGCCGGAAGCCGCCAAGACCGACGTCATGAAGACAGAGATGTCCAAGACCGAGACGCCGAAACCGGAATCGGGACTTGGTCCAAATCTCGGTAATCCGAGCCTCGAAGGCAAAACCTGACACTACCGTCATTGCGAGGAGCGCAGCGACGAAGCAATCCAGTCACACGTCCGACAGCTGGATTGCTTCGCTCCGCTCGCAATGACGAATTGGCCATCCTGCGAGTCCGTCACAAGGCTGCAATGACGCCGACCGATCACGACATCGACCCCGAACTGATCGAGGACGCTCGCCGCCTGTTTGCCGGTGACTGGCAGTTCATCTGGGCTGCGCCGACGGTTGCCGTGCTGCCGCCGATGGCTGGTCTTGAGGTGGCGTTTGCCGGGCGTTCGAACGTCGGCAAGTCCAGCCTGATCAATGCACTCACCGGCCGCAACGCTCTGGCGCGCACCTCGCATACACCGGGCCGTACGCAAGAGCTGATCTTCTTCGAGGGACCGCAGAACGCAAACTTCCGGCTCGTCGACATGCCGGGTTACGGCTATGCGTCGGCGCCGAAGACAAAAATTCTGGCATGGACCTCGCTCATCCACGACTTCCTGCGCGGCCGCGCCAGTCTCGCTCGCGTCTACGTTCTGATCGATGCGCGCCACGGCCTCAAGGATGTCGATGCCGATGTGATGAAGACACTCGATTCGTCGGCGGTGAGCTATCAGGTGGTGCTGACCAAGGCCGATCAGGTGAAGGCTTCAGTACTGGATGCGAATCTTGCAGCCACGCAGGTTGCGCTGGCAAAGCATCCGGCGGCGTTTCCGGAGATTCTCGTCACATCGTCGCGGACTGGCGACGGCATGCCGCAACTGCGCGCGGCGATGCTTCAATTGCTGAGGGAGCGTGGAGCTGCATGACACCGAATTCCGCGTCTCGCGTTCTTGCCTGCTTCGCTGGCCTGATGGGCGCAATCGGCATGGCGCTCGCGGCGGCGTCTGCGCATCAGGGCGACGCCGCGGCTGCCCGGCTCGGTCCGGCATCCACGATGCTGATGTTTCATGCCTGTGCGGTGCTCGGGACTGTTGCGCTGACCGGATTGGCTGTTATTCACCGCCGGATCGGACTGATCGCAGCCTTCGCATTCGTCGTTGGCACCGCGCTATTTTCCGGCGACCTCGCCATGCGCCACTATGCCGGGAATGCCCTGTTCCCGATGGCGGCGCCGTCAGGCGGCACGTTATTGATCGTAGCCTGGGTGATGGTCGCGCTGGCCGCCATCTGGCCCAGCCGCCGGGCGTCATGAAGCTGTTTCCACTTCGGCGGAAAATGCTCTATTAACCCGCCCGCACGATCCAAAACGAAAGCAATTCGATGGCCGACGCAACCAACATCAGCCCGCTGGATCAGGCGCGCATTCTCTCCGAAGCGCTGCCGCACATGCAGCGCTATGACGAAGAAACCATCGTCATCAAGTATGGCGGCCATGCCATGGGCGCTGAGGAGCTGGCCAAGCAATTCGCCCGCGACATCGTGCTGATGGAGCAGACCGCGATCAATCCGGTGGTGGTGCATGGCGGCGGTCCGCAGATCGCGACCATGCTGCAGCGGCTCGGCATCAAATCAGAATTCGCCCAAGGCCTGCGCATCACCGACGCCGCCACCATCGAGATCGTCGAGATGGTGCTGGCCGGTTCGATCAACAAACAGCTCGTCGGCTACATCAACGCAGCCGGCGGCAAGGCTGTCGGCCTGTGCGGCAAGGACGGCAACATGGTGATGGCCTCGAAAGCCACCCGCACCATGGTCGATCCGGATTCCAACATCGAGAAGGTGGTCGATCTCGGTTTCGTCGGCGAGCCCGAGAAGGTCGATCTGACATTGCTCAACCAG
>JAKFUP010000244.1 GCA_021732625.1 Hyphomicrobiales bacterium | reverse complement strand
GTCCGGCGAGCAGAATGCCGACGAAATGCGGATGGGCAACAACGGCCCGGTGTTCACGTCGAACCACGCCGGCGGCATTCTTGGCGGTATCTCCACCGGTCAGCCGGTGATCGCGCGTTTTGCCGTGAAGCCGACGTCGTCGATTCTGGCGCCGCGCAAAACCATCGACCGCAACGGCAGCGAGACCGACATCGTCACCAAAGGCCGTCACGATCCGTGCGTCGGCATCCGTGCGGTGCCGGTCGGCGAGGCCATGGTCGCCTGCGTGATCGCAGATCACTACCTGCGCCATCGCGGGCAGGTGGGTTAGCGCAATTTGCCGCGCGCTGCGACCGGCAGCACGCCGATGATTTCATCGCCGCGCACCATCACCACCTCGTCCGACATGTTGACGACGACGCAGACGTGGTTCGGCACGATGCGGACCACATCGCCGACATTGGGCCGGGTGTTGCTGCGCGCCAGATCGAGAAACCCATGCTCTTCGGCGAACCGCGCGATCCGCGCCTCGGGGTGTTCGAGGATCAGTCCGAAACCATCGAGACCGCCGCCGGGATCGGAGGTCAGCGTCTTTGAGCCCGCGTCGAGAATGCCGCGTTCCGGCGCGGCGCGGCTGACCACAGTCGAATAGACGTTCAACGCGCAATCGTCCCAGTCCGCGACGCCGGCCGCGACCTGCATGCGGTCACTATAGATATAGGTGCCGGGCCGATGCTCGGTCGCGCCCTTGAGCTGGCCGACATTCTTCAGGTTCGGTGAGCCGCCGGTGGAGACGATCGCGGGTTCCAGACCGTGAGCGCGAACGCCGGTGAGCGCCTCGTCATAAAACCGCTGCGCCTCCGGCCAGCCGGTCTCGGTCGGATACAGCAGGAAGCCTGCGAATGTGAGGCCCGGAGACGCTGCGATCTGCTGCGCCAGCGCGATGGCTTCGCCAGGGGTCTCGACGCCTGCGCGTTTACGGCCGGTGTCGCATTCGATCACCACCGAAAGCGGCCTGCCTGCGGCCTTCGCCGCGGCCGGTAATCCCGCGATCACCACCGGGTTGTCGGCAGCGACGGTCATCCTTGTCGTCGTCATTAACGCGCCAAGGCGCGCCATCTTCTCGTCGCCGATCAGATTGTAGCTGATGAGAATATCGTCGATGCCGGCCTCCGCCATCACCTCGGCCTCACCGAGCTTCTGACAGGTGATGCCTTTTGCGCCTGCCTTGATCTGGAGTTGCGCAAGATAGGGGCTCTTGTGGGTCTTGATATGCGGACGGTTGGCGACGCCGGCCTTGTCACAGATCGCCTGCACGCGGGCGATGTTGCGCTCGACGCGATCCATGTCGATGACCAGCGCAGGAGTGCCATATTCCTTTGCGATCCTTGTAGCGAGTGAAGTCGTCATGCGTTGAAAACCTGTGACTGCGCCGAGCCGTAAGCCGAGCCGTGGACGGCGAAACTAGCCGAAGCGGACGGCGGCGGTAAATGGCGCTGTTCCGGGATTGCGGACGCCGCATGCGCGACGTGCAGAACGGGCCGGGACAACACTGAATAGTGCTTTGCGCTCCGTGCCGTGCATGTCACGATATCCGAGTCGATACGATGGGAGGCCGCATGCGCAGGTTGATCTCGATCGGGGCGGTGGTGATCGCAGGGGCGATAGCTGGCGGCGATGTGGCGCGAGGCGCTAGTCCTGAGTCGTTGCGGACTTTGTTTCCAGCCTTGCAAGCCTCGCTGCAACAACGGCAGTTCACTCAGAAGAACGATGTGTCGCCGGTGGTCGATGTCGAGCTGGTGCTCGCGGTCGATATTTCCTATTCGATGGATCTCGACGAACTGGCGTTGCAGCGGGAAGGCTATGCGCTGGCTGTCACATCGCCGGAATTCATGAAAGCGCTGAAAAGCGGGCCGATCGGCAAGGTCGCCATCACCCTGTTTGAATGGGCCGCCTCGAGCGACCAGAAGGTCATTATTCCGTGGCGGGTGATCGATGGGCCGGAATCCGCAGGCGCTGTCGCCGCTGAAATTCTCAAATCGCCGCTGCGGCGGGCGTCGCGCACCTCGATCTCGGGCGCGATCAATTACGCCATGCCTCTGTTCGACGAAAATCCCTACAAGGGCATCCGGCGCGTGATCGATGTCTCGGGCGATGGCCCGAACAACAACGGCGTTCCGGTCACCGTCGCGCGCGACGCCGCGCTGGAGAAGGGCATCACCATCAACGGCCTGCCGATCATGGTGAAGGAGCTTAATCCTTCGACCATGGATATTCCGAATCTTGATTTGTACTACGAGGACTGCGTGATCGGCGGTCCAGGATCGTTCGTGGTGTCGATCAAGTCCAAGGAGAAATTTTCCGAGGTCATCCGCACCAAGCTGGTGCTTGAGGTCGCACATGTGGTTCCGGAGCGGCCAGTGATTCCGGTGGTCAACAGAGAGCCTCGGATACCGTGCCTGATCGGGGAACAAATCTGGCAGGATCGCTGGGGGCGGTAGACCGACCTAGGGCGCTATAACCTCGTCGTCCCCGCGAAAGCGGGGACGACGGGGGAGTGGGCGGCGAGGCGTTGCCGTTCGACGCAATCACGCCGGTTAAATCCGCCAGAACGCAGCGACGATTTCGACGTGCGGCGTGTGCCGGAACTGATCGACCGGCGTGACATCCGCAATCGTGTAGCCGCCATCGATCAGGATGCGCGCGTCACGCGCGAAGGTCGCCGCATTGCATGACACCGCGATCACCAGCGGCACCTTGCTTTTGGCGAGCTGTTCGCTTTGTGTCTGCGCACCCTGACGCGGCGGATCGAACACGACGGCGTCGATGTCGCGGAGTTCCTGCGCCACCATCGGGCGGCGGAACAGGTCGCGCGCCGCGGCTGTGAGCGGTTTCAGCCCTTGCGTGTTCTGCGCGGCCTTTGCGAGTGCGCCTATTGCCGCCTCGTCGCTGTCGAATGCACTGACTTTGGTTTTCTCTGCAAGTTTGAGCGCGAACGGGCCAATGCCGCAAAACAGATCGGCCATGTGTTTCGCTTTCTTTGCGTGCGCGGCCACAAGTGACGCAAGCGCGTCCTCGCCGGCGGCGGTCGGCTGTGTGAACGAGCCGGGCGGCAGCGTCACCATCGCTTTGCCGACGGTCACGGCAGGCGGTGCGCGCATCACCACCAGTTCGCGGTGGCGCGTCAGCCGCGCAAAGTTGTGGCGCGCCGCGACGGCTGACAAAGCCGCAAGCGTTTTTGCATCGAGCGGGCCAGAACCGCGCACATCGACATCAAGGCCGTTGTCGGCTGCAGTGATTTGAATATCGAGCGGCTTGCCGGTGGCGGCGAGGGTATCCGCAATCGCGCGCGCCGCATCGAGCGCATTGTCGAGCGAGGGTGCGAGGATTGGACATCTGCCTATCGGGACAATGGCGTGGCTGCCGGGTTCAGTGAAACCGACAAGCAGATCGCCGCCGCTATTGCGGCGCGCATGAAAAACCACACGCCGCCGGCCGTCACCATGGGCATCGATCAGATCGTTGACCTTGCAATCGATGCCCGCCTGCGCCAGCGCTGCGGCGACGAGACCTCGCTTCCACGCGCGGTAAGGCTCGGCTTTCCAGTGCTGGATGGCGCACCCGCCGCATACGCCGAAATGGCCGCACACCGGATCGATGCGGTCGGGGCTCGCCTCGACCACGTTGCGCAAACGCTGCCGGTCCGGATGAGTGGAGTCTTGCTCTGCCTCGATGCGTTCGCCGGGCAGGCAATAGGGGATATAGATTGCGCCGCGATCCGTGACTGCGACGCCGTCGCCGCGATGGCCGACGTGATCGATGATGAATTGTTCAGCCACGGCGTGCGCCGATGAAGAACTCGGCGTTGCCGTCGCCGCCTGCGATGCAGGACGGAAAGACCTGGATCTTGTTGCAACCGAGTGATGCCGCGACTTCGGCGATATCGTTACACACGGCCTGATGTACAGCCGCGTCGCGAACAATTCCCTTCTTGATGTGCGTCCGCTCGGTCTCGAACTGGGGCTTGATGAGGGCGAGCAGGGAACAGCGCGCAGCGGCGAGATCGAGCGCGACCGTCAGCACATGTTTGAGCGAGATGAAGCTGACGTCGATGACGACGATTTCGGGCCGCACACTCAGCCGTGTGTTCTTCAGGGCGCGAATGTCGGTCTGCTCCTGCGAAAGTATGCGCGGATTGCCGCGCAGATTCGGGTGCAACTGGCTGGTTCCGACATCGATGGCATGGACGAGACTTGCGCCGTGATGGAGCAGCACTTCGGTGAAGCCGCCGGTCGATGCACCGACATCGAGACATACGCGATCCTCGATGTCGAGCGGATAGCGCTCCAGCGCATCGGCAAGTTTGACGCCGCCGCGCGACACCCATGGATGAGCGGGCTCGGCGTGCAACTCCGCATCGGGTGCAATGGCCTCGGATGGTTTCAGCACGGGTTTACCGTTCGCAACGACGAGACCGGCTTCGATCGCAGCCTGCGCCCGCGCGCGGCTTTCGAACAGCCCGCGTTCGACGAGAACACGATCAGCGCGCTGCCGTCCCGTCATCACCATCCCGTCCTGCGGAGCGCCGTCCTGAACGTCCGGCCCGGTTCACGCCAGCTTGACGCTCTCGGCCTTGTAGTCCTTGCCGAGCGCCTCGAAGGCCTTGATGACGATGGATTTCGCATCGAGACCGGCGCGGGCATACATGATGGCCGGCGTGTCGTGGTCCATGAACGTATCAGGCAGCACCATCGATCGCACGCGCAATCCTGCGTCGAGCGCGCCGTGCTCGGCCAGCGCCTGCATCACATGGGAGCCGAAGCCGCCGATCGAACCTTCCTCGATGGTGATGAGAACCTCGTGATCGTTCGCGAGCTTTAACAGCATATCGATATCGAGCGGTTTCATGAAGCGCGCGTCGGCAACGGTCGTCGACAGACCGAGCCCTTCGAGTTCTTCGGCGGCCTTGAGGCATTCGCCCAGGCGGGTACCGAACGAGAACAGCGCCACTTTCGTGCCTTCGCGCATGATCCGGCCCTTGCCGATCGGAAGTGCGACGCCGACTTCCGGCATCTCGACGCCACGGCCTTCGCCGCGCGGATAACGCAGCGCGCTCGGCTGATCGTCGATCGCGACTTGCGTCGCGACCATATGCACGAGCTCGGCTTCATCCGCCGCCGCCATGATGACGAACCCCGGCAAACACCCGAGATAGGCGTTGTCGAACGAACCGGCATGGGTCGCACCGTCGGCGCCGACCAGACCGGCGCGGTCGATTGCGAAACGCACGGGGAGGCCCTGAATCGCCACGTCATGCACGACCTGATCGTAGCCGCGCTGCAGGAATGTCGAATAGATCGCGGCAAACGGCTTGTAGCCTTCGGTCGCAAGGCCTGCGGCGAATGTCACCGCATGCTGCTCCGCGATGCCGACGTCAAACGTGCGCTCGGGGAAAACCTTGGAGAACATATCGACGCCGGTGCCGCCCGGCATCGCGGCGGTGATGGCGACGATCTTGTCGTCCTTCCGCGCTTCGTTGATCAGGCTCTGGCCGAACACAGCGGTATAGGACGGCGCGTTGGATTTCGCCTTGGCCTGTTTGCCGGTCTCGACATCGAACTTGACGACGCCGTGATACTTGTCGTCGGAGGCTTCGGCCGGGCCATAACCCTTGCCCTTTTGCGTGACGACGTGAACCAGGATCGGCCCGCCCGGCGCATCGCGCACATTGTTGAGCACGGGCAACAGGTGGTCGAGGTTGTGGCCGTCGATAGGGCCGACGTAGAAGAAGCCCAACTCCTCGAACATCGTGCCGCCGGTCATCATGCCACGCGCGTATTCCTCGGCGCGCAGTGCGCGCTCCTCGAAGAATTTCGGCAGATGATGCGCGAGATTTTTCAGCGCCTCGCGGGCTGACCCGTAGGTCGGCCCCGAGATCAGCCGCGCCAGATAGGCGGACATCGCACCGACCGGCGGGGCGATCGACATATCGTTGTCGTTGAGAATGACGATCAGCCGCGACTTCAGCGCGCCTGCATTGTTCATCGCCTCGTAGGCCATGCCGGCGGACATCGAGCCATCGCCGATCACGGCGATGACGTTGTTGTTCTGGCCCTTGAGATCGCGCGCCACGGCCATGCCGAGACCGGCGGAGATCGAGGTCGAGGAGTGGGCGGCGCCGAACGGATCGTACTCGCTCTCCGAACGCTTGGTGAATCCTGACAGACCGCCACCGGTGCGCAGGGTGCGGATGCGGTCGCGGCGGCCGGTGAGAATCTTGTGCGGGTAGGCCTGATGGCCGACGTCCCAGATGACGCGATCGCGCGGCGTGTCGAAAACGTAGTGAAGCGCGGTCGTCAGTTCGATGACGCCAAGACCTGCGCCGAGATGGCCGCCGGTGACGGACACCGCGCTGATCGTCTCATGACGCAATTCGTCGGCGAACTGACGAAGTTGCGCCGGCTTCAGCTTTCTCAACTGATCCGGGGTTTGCACCGTATCGAGCAGCGGGGTCGGGGAATGATGTTCGGTCAAAACTGCACCGTACCAATGAGTTAATGGTTGTGCGGCCCAAGGCCGCAAATCAAACCCGAGCCTTTATAGCAAAGGCTGCTTTTAGCCAATCCGGCCACGGGGCAGGGCGGGGCTACATGCTATGCCCGAAGTTGCGCGAGACCCAGCACAATTCGGGCCGCGAAGTCACGGCGTTGAAACATTCGGTAATAAAGCGGATTATGAAGAGGGTATCTGAAGGCCGATATGTGAAGGCTTGCGAACCTTAGTTGACGTCGAGCGGTTCCACACCCGTCACCTTGCCGGTCGCATCGGTGGTGATCTTGTCGACCTTGGCTTCGGCCTGACGCAGCAATTCCTCGCAACGCTTCTTCAGGCTCTCGCCGCGCTCATAGATCGTAACCGACTCTTCCAGCGGCACCTTGCCGTCTTCCAGCCGCTTGACGATGATCTCAAGCTCCTCGATCGCCTTCTCGAAGCTCAGCTTCTTGACGTCGGCGTGGGTGGTTTCGGCCATGCGTGAAATCCCGGGTCGAATGCGTCTGATGCCCAACCTTGCGAGAATTTTGCGGGCGATTTGTGGCGGCTGACCACCACCATTTGGCTATGGAGGAAAGGATTCGGAGCCCATCAGCGCGGCGACATGCGCCGTCACCGAATCTTTCAACCCTTGCAGATCATAGCCGCCTTCGAGAATCGACACCACGCGGCCGCCCGCGGTTTTGTCGGCAATATCCATCAGCTTTTTCGTCACCCAGCCGAAATCCTTCTCGGTGACCTGGAGGCTGGCGAGCGGATCGCGGTGATGCGCGTCGAAGCCGGCCGAAATCACGACCAGCTCCGGCGCAAAGGTTTCCAGCCGCGGCAGGATCGCGAGATCGAACGCATCGCGGAATGCCTGCGAGCCATCGCCTGAGCGCAGCGGCGCATTGACGACGGTGTCGTGCTCGCCGCGCTCGGATGTGGCGCCGGTGCCCGGAAACAGCGGCATCTGGTGGGTCGAGGCATACATCACGGTATCGTCGGCCCAGAAAATCTCCTGCGTGCCGTTGCCGTGATGCACGTCGAAATCGACCACTGCGACGCGCTCGATGCCATACTTGCGCTGCGCGTGGCGCGCGGCAATCGCCGCATTGTCGAAAAAGCAGAAGCCCATCGGCCGTGCCGTCTCGGCATGATGTCCGGGCGGACGGGTGGCGACGAATGCATTGGCGACCTTGCCGGCCATCACCTCATCGACCGCATGCACCGCGCCGCCGACACCGCGCATCAGCGCTTCCCATGTGCCGGGCGACATCGAGGTATCTCCGTCGAGGTAGACCATGCCTTCTTTTGGTGCGACGTGGCGCAGTTCGTCGACGTATTGCTCGGGATGGCAGAGCGAGATGACGCCGATATCGCATTCCGGCGCGTCGCGGCGCACCAGCCGGCTGAAACGATCGATCGCCAGCGCCTCGTTGACAGCGCGCATCCGCTCGGGCCGCTCGGGATGGCCTTGTGGAACCACATGGCCGAAGCAGGCGGGATGGCTCAGTAGCAATGTCGACATGTCTTATGCTCTCGTCTTGCGCTCTCGTTCAGGCGGCCGCGACGGCCAATCGCCGTCTTTGCCTTTGATGCAGGCGGCTGCGGAATGCAATGGCGAAACCGGAAAATTCCGTATCGTGCGACGGGCCTGCCTGTTTTGCTCAGGCCCGCTTGCGCGCGAGGAACGACTGGAAGGCGGTCACCGCTTCCTTGGATCGCATCCGCTCGCCGAACAGCGCGCTCTCCTGCTCGATGCGCTTGAGCAATTCTTCCGGCGGCGGCTTCAGCAGCTTGCGCGAGATCGCGACGGCTTCGGCGGGCAGGGCACAGATTTCGCGGGCGACCTTTCGTGTCTCTGCCTCGATCTGATCTGGCGCGACCACCTGATTGACGAATCCGGCGGCCTGGCCATCCTCCGCACTCACCGTGCGGCCCATGACCAGCGTCGCGAACGCGCGGTGATGTCCGATGGCGCGCGGCATCAGCAGGCTCGATGCGCCCTCCGGGACCAGACCGAGTTTGATAAACGGCGTCGAGAATTTCGCAGCGGTGCTGGCGATCACATAGTCGCAATGGAACATCATCGTCGTGCCGATACCGACGGCCACGCCATCGACGGCAGCGATCAGCGGCTTGGTGTTGTTGGCGAGCGAACGCAGCAACGTCATGGCCGCGTTCGGGCGCGCCGTATCGCTCGCAGCCGTACCGGCTTTGAGGAAATCCTCGAGGTCGTTGCCGGCGGTAAAAGCGCCCGGCACACCGGCGATGACAAGACAGCGGATCGCGTCATTGGCTTGCGCAGAATCGATCGCCGCGCTCATGGTGAGATACATCGCTTGTGTCAGGGCATTCTTCTTGTCGGCTCGCCGCATGGTGATGATGCGCACAGCCTCTTCGTCGCTGACAACAATGTTTTCGGTCATGGTATCCTCGCTGGTCGGGATCGATTGGTGTATCTGGTTAAGGTTTGATCCTACATCATCGGATCGTTGGGAACAGCGGACCGGCCATCGATTTAGCTATGATTTGAAGGCACGCAATGCATTTGACCGGAATTCATCATCTGACCGCAGTTTCGGCCGATGCGCCGGGCAATCTGGCGTTTTATACGCGCACGCTCGGCATGCGGCTGGTGAAAAAGACCGTCAATCAGGATCAGGTCAGCGCCTATCATCTGTTCTATGCGGACGGCAAGGCCAGCCCCGGCAGCGATCTGACCTTCTTCGATTTTCCCGCCGCACCCGAACGGCGCGGCACCAACAGCATCACCGCAACCGGCCTGCGCATTCACGGCGAAGAGTGCTTCGCATGGTGGAAGGCGCGGCTTGAACAGCACCGTGTAAAGGCCGGCGCGCTTGCCGAAATCGACGGGCGGATGACGTTGCCGTTCGAGGACGGCGAGGGGCAGCGGCTGTTTCTGGTCGATGACGGCGGCAAGGGTGAAGCCTTTCCGTGGGACCGCAGCCCGGTGCCGATGGAGCATCAGATCCGCGGCCTCGGTCCGATCATGCTGACGGTGGCCAGCCGCGAGCGCACCGGCATCGTGCTGACCGATGTGATGAACATGAGGCTGGCACGGAAGTACGCTTACGAAGGCGAGCACTGGGCGCACGTCTATGACATGGGCGAGGGCGGCGCAGGCGCGGAGCTGCATGTGATCGAGCGTTCGGATTTGCCGCCGGCACAGCAAGGCGCGGGGTCCGTGCATCATGTTGCGTTTCGCACACCGGATGAGGCGCAGTACCATGCGTGGGCGCAGCGCCTGACCGAACTTCGTATTCCAAACAGTGGCGAGATCGACCGGTTTTATTTCCGCAGTCTCTATTTCCGCGAGCCGAACGGCATCCTGTTCGAGATCGCAACGGACGGGCCTGGATTCGCCACCGACGAGCCGATGGCGACGCTCGGCGAAAAGCTGGCGCTGCCGCCATTTCTCGAAGCGCGCCGCGCGCAGATCGAGGCGGGGTTGAAGCCGCTTGCGTAGTTGTGACGCGCGTTCGCGATTGCCGTTCATGTCTCGCTACCGTTTCGGTGATATACGCTCGCTACGAAATCACATGCCGGTGAAAGCATTATTGCGCCGCGGTCTCACTCCTCTGTGAATTTGTAACGATCAGCCTCGCGCGCCGAACCTCGTTTCAGAAAGCGCATCGTCCCGATAGCCAACCGGCATTTGAATGCAGTGTTGCAGTGGGCAATTTTGACGGACCGCTTTACTCAAACAAGGAGATGACCATGACCAAAATCGTTCTCACCGCTTCAATGCTGCTGCTCGCTGCGTCGGCTGTTGCCCACGCCGGCACAACCATTTCCGATCAGAGGTACTGGCCGGGCCAGTCCACCTCGCAGCAGAATGCGTCGTCTGCATTTGATGCGCGGGCGAGCATCGCGGGGCCGATCAACAGCGCCTCGAAGGTCTGCAGCTATCAAGGCGGCCCAAAGACAGGCTCGCGCGTTTGCTGATGAGCCAATGATGTCTCCCCGTGGTTACGGGGAGACATCATTGAAACAGGCATATTCAAACAGGTGTATTGAAGAAATTGATTTTCAGGCCACCAGCACCGCGTCGGCGGCGTTCAGCGCGTCGGCGCTGTCAATCACCGAGCGTTCCAGAGCTCCCGATTGCACAGTGACGTTCTCCGCGAAGAACCGCGCCAGCGTCGCATAGCGCCCCGCATCGCCTTGCACCGACTCATCGTTGCGCGCGGCAAGCGCCTCGTTCGCGAGCGAGCAGCCGCCGAGCGTGACCGAGAACAAGCGCAGATAGGGCGTCGCACCGGCCAAGGCTTCGCGCGGCGCGGTCGCGATTTTTTCCAGCAGCCATTTGCTGGTGCGCTCGACGGAGGCCACCGCATCGCGCAGTTTCGCGCCGGTGGTGCCGAATGCCGGATCGTTCGAGGCTTCAACTTTTGAGACGATGGCCGACAGTTCGCCGAGCAGATCCCATACCGCTTCGCCGCCGGACATCTGCAGCTTGCGCATCAACAGATCGTTGGCCTGTATGCCATTGGTGCCTTCATAGATGGTGAGAATGCGCGCATCGCGGACGTATTGCGCGGCACCCGTCTCCTCCATGAATCCCATACCGCCGTGGACCTGCACGCCGATCGCGGCGACCTCGTTTCCGATGTCAGTCGAGAACGCCTTGGCCATCGGTGTCAGCAGCGCGCCGCGCGTCGCCGCCTTGGCGCGGACCTTGGGATCGGCGGCGCGATTGGAGACGTCAATGGCAACAGCGGTTGCGTAGCAGATCGTGCGGGCAGCCGCGGTCATGCCGCGCATCAGCATCAGATTCCGCTTCACGTCGGGATAGGCGATGATCGGATCGGAGCTGTCGCTCTTGCTGCGGTCCTCTTTATTAAATTGAGCTTTGCCCTGCTTGCGATCCTGCGCATAGGCGAGCGCGCGCTGATAGGCGCGGTCGGCCACCCCAACGCCTTGCAGGCCGACGCCGAGCCGCGCCTGATTCATCATCGTGAACATCGCGGACATGCCGCCGTTTTCCTTGCCGACGACGTAAGCAATCGTGCCGCCCTTGTCGCCCATCGTCATGGTGCAGGTCGGCGAGGCATGGATGCCGAGTTTGTGCTCGATGCCGCTGGCGTAAATGTCATTGCGCGCGCCGAGCGAGCCATCCGCATTGACCATGAACTTCGGCGCGAGAAAGAGCGTGATGCCCTTCGAGCCGGGCGGCGAGCCGGGCAGCCGCGCCAGAATGAAATGAACGATGTTGTCGCTCATGTCGTGGTCGCCATAGGTGATGAAGATTTTGGTGCCGAACAGGCGGTAGCTGCCGTCGGCCTGTTTCTCGGCGCGGGTGCGCAGCGCGCCGACATCAGTACCGGCCTGCGGCTCGGTGAGCTGCATCGTGCCCGGCCATTCGCCGGAGATCAGCTTGGCGAGGTAGATGGTCTTCAACTCGTCGCTGCCATGCGCATGCAACGCATCGATCGCGCTTTGAGTGAGCAACGGGCAGAGATCGAACGCGACGTTCGACGCGCTCCAGATTTCGTTGACCGCAGAATGAATCGCCAGCGGCAGACCTTGCCCGCCATATTCCTCGGGGCCGGACACGGCGTTCCAGCCCGCCTCGGTCCATTGCTTGTAGGCGTCCGGCCATCCGGGAGCGGTGACGACACCTTTGTCGGTCAGCTTGACGCCGGCGCGATCGCCCGGCTGGTTCAGCGGATCGAGCACATCGGTCGCGAATTTGCCGGCTTCCTCGATGACGGCGGCGGTCATGTCGATATCGTAATCGCCGAGATGGCCGGCCTTCACGGCGGCCAGCAGACCGGCGCCATGATTCAGGGAAAGAAGAATGTCATCGACCGGCGCGCGATATGTCATTGTTATGGTCCCTCAATGCCCGGGCAGGGGTCATCTGTCTTTCCACGAAAAGCGCGATTTCTCAACTGTTCCGGTAGGATAAGCGGTCAGGTCGCGGTGCCGCGCGCGGGCTTTGCGGCGGTTGAAATGCCTGATTTATCTCTATAAACCGGCGTTGTTCGGCGGGCTGAATCGGCGTTGACCGGGCTGTTGGGGCGTAGCCAAGCGGTAAGGCAGTGGATTTTGATTCCACCATTCGGAGGTTCGATCCCTCCCGCCCCAGCCACGCATTT
>JAKFUP010000087.1 GCA_021732625.1 Hyphomicrobiales bacterium | reverse complement strand
GAATTCGCGTTCTCGACCTTCTGCCGAATCTTTTCGCAGGCGCATTTCTGTTGCTTGCGCTGCGCACGTCATTGTCCGGACAGGACTGGACATGGTCATGCGCCTGTCTGGCCGTAGCCGGACTGGCGCATGTCGTCGATATCGCGCGGCGCTGGCGAAGTTAGGTTGCCCCGAGACCTGCCCCAAGACCTGCCCCCAGGATTGCCATCACGTTTTGGGGCGTGTTGAGCGTGCCTTGGACGTGCCTTGGGATTGCCGTCACTTTTTCTCGGAAAATTTATCGAGGTAGGCGATCACGTCCTTGCGCGCCTGTTCGTCGGCCAGCTTGAACGCCATCTTGGTCGAACCCGTCGCCAGATCCGCCTTGCCCTTGTCGGTCAGGAACTTTTTGAGAAACGCATTGGGATCAGGCAGGTACTGCATGATCAGTTCGTTGGACCAGACCAGACCGTTTTCACCCGCCGCCTTATTAATGGGCGAATAGGCGAAGCCCGCAGCCGTGCCGGATTGCCGCCCAATGATGCCTGTCAGAACCGGTCCGACGGCATTTTTAGCATCAGGACCAATGCGATGGCAGGTCATGCACTGCTTGAACACCATCTCTCCCTTGGCTGCGTCCTGCGCCTGGGCCAGACCGCACGACAACGCTGAAACAGTTGCGGCAATCGCGAACATTTTGAGGGGCTTAGCAACCACATTGATCTCCTTGGGGCCTGGAAAACAGCATCTGAACCGCAGCGATGTTAAGACACATTGACAATTATGCATCAACAAATCCTGTCATATGTGCAACATTCTCGGTCAATTTGTGTTCCGCCAGGTCCGGGCGACCTTCCGGTCGTTCTTGAATTGTTCACTTGAGGAGCTGTCAACGAGTGGACTGCGTAAAGCCTGTTGGACGATTAAAACCTTCAAAATAAAGACATTTATTGACTTGAAGCGGGATTTCACTGCAAGTCAGACTGAACTACGACTCAAGTGTCATGTGCGGTTGGCACATTCCGTGCTTGGAATTGGGTATATACGCATCCAGCTTACATAAGAGATCGGCAGAAGAGCTCGAATGGCCTCCTTACCGACGGTCCAACCTGACATCACGTTGCTACTCGACATCGACGGAGTGATCCGCGAGGCGACTCTTTCACCCGCGATGTCGGGTGAAAGCGTCAGCGATTGGCTTGGCCGTCCTTGGGTCGAGATCGCCGGCGATGTCGGCGCGGATAAAGTGAAGCGCATGGTTGAGGATGCCCGCTTGAGCGGGATATCTGCGTTTCGCCAGATCAATCAGCGTTTCCCCAGCGGTCTCGAAATTCCAATGGAGTTCACGACCGTCTTGCTGGGCGGACGGGCAGGCATGCTCGCTGTTGGAAAGAATCTGCAGGCGGTCGCCGAGCTCCAATCCCGGCTGATCGCCGCGCAGCAGACGATGGAACGCGACTATTGGAAACTCCGCGAGATCGAGACCAGATACCGTCTGGTTTTCGATGCTTCAAATGAAGCAGTTTTGATTGTCTCTGCAGCTAACTTGCGGATTCTGGAAGCCAATCGCGCGGCTTCCGTTGCGCTAAACTCTGCTCAACGCCGCAATGAGGATATATCAGGCCGCGAACTTCTTCACGACGTTGCTGCGCAGGACCGCGAGGCGGTTCGCGACATGCTGTCGCGGGTGAAGGAAAAGGGCAAGGCGCTCAGCATTCTGGTCCATCTTGGTCCCGAAGCGCGGCCGTGGATGCTGCGCGGATCACTGATGACGTCCGAGCCGGGGCCGGTCTTCCTCTTGCAGTTTACGCCGGCTGCCAGCAATCCGCTTGAGTCCAGACAACGTCAGCATCCGACGATCGAGACGCTGATCGACAGGGTGCCGGACGGCTTTGTCGCTATCGATGAGATAGGGATTATCCAGCAAGCAAATCAGGCATTTCTTGATCTTGTGCAAGTCGGTTCCAAAGGCTCAGTGCTGGGCGAAACCCTGTCGCGGTGGTTATCGCAGCCGGGAGCCGACACGAGTGCGCTTCTTGCGAACGTTCAGAAGCATGGATCGGTGCGTCTTTTTACAACAACTATCCGTGGCGAACTTGGAACGGAGACCGAAATCGAAATCTCGGCTTCGCTCGATGATAACAAGCCGCCTTACGTTGGTGTGTTGATGCGGAATGTTGCACGCAGGCTTGCGGCGCGTGGCGAAACCGATCTTTTGAGAACGGCACTTGGCTCGGTGAGCGAGCAGATTGGAAAATCGTCGCTCCGCAAACTCGTGAAGAACACCGTGAGTATTGTCGAGCAACACTACGTCAAGGAAGCGCTCGAGCTTGCTGGTGGAAACCGGACCGCCACCGCAGAACTATTGGGATTGAGCCGCCAAAGTCTTTATGCAAAGCTCAATCGTTACGGCCTCGACGACAAGGGGCCGGACACCGGGGAAACATCCGAGGATTGATTTGGCGTCGCATTCCGTCGCGACCCCCGCATTCGGGAAGGCGGATCTTTCCAATTGCGAGCGGGAAGAAATTCACCTTGCGGGCTCTATTCAACCGCATGGCGCACTATTAGTCATCAGCGAGCCAGATCATATTGTCATTCAGGCCAGCGCGAACGCGGCCGAATTTCTCAATCTTAAGACGGTACTCGGCAGACCACTGGCTGATCTCGACGGCGATCTTCTGATCAGAATTCTTCCTCTTCTCGATCCGACATCTCAAGGTTTGCCGATTGCAGTGCGTTGCCGCATCGGCAGTCCGAGCCGGGAGTTCGATGGGCTTTTGCACCGGCCACCCGAAGGCGGTCTCGTCATCGAACTCGAGCATGCCGGACCGCCGATTGACCCAGTCCAGCAGATTGAAAGCGCACTGCAAAAAATACGCACTGCGTCGTCGGTTCGCTCGCTGTGCGATGAGACGGCGGCCTTGTTCCAGGATCGTACGGGTTACGATCGGGTGATGGTGTATCGCTTCGATGACGACGGTCACGGAGAGGTTTTTTCGGAGCGTCGTAAGGCGGATTTGGAAGCATTTCTCGGCAATCGCTATCCGGCATCGGATATTCCGCAAATGGCGCGGCGCCTTTATGAGAGAACCCGCGTTCGGGTGCTGGTCGATGTGAACTATGGGCCGGTCCCGTTGGAGCCGCGGCTCTCGCCATTAACCGGCCGAGACCTCGATATGTCGCTCTGCTTCTTGCGCAGCATGTCCCCGATTCATCTGCAATACCTGAAGAATATGGGGGTAGGCGCAACTCTTGTTGTATCACTTGTGGTCGGTGGCAAACTTTGGGGCCTCGTCGCTTGTCATCACTACAGGCCGCATTTCATCCACTTTGAGTTACGTGCGGTGTGCGAGCTCCTCGCGGAGGCGATAGCTACGAGGATCGCGGCTCTCGAAAGCTTCGCTCAGAGTCAGGCCGAGCTGTTCTGCCAGCGCCTCGAGCAGAGAATGATCGAAGCCGTATCCCGCGAAGGTGACTGGCGCGCTGCGATTTTCGATACGTCGCAGTCGATATTGCAGCCGCTGGGTGCGAGCGGATGTGCGCTGGTCTACGAAGGACAGGTGATCGCAACCGGCGAGGTCCCCGGGACGCAGGAAATTCGCGAGATAGCCGGGTGGCTCGATGATAAATCTCCCCCAGGATCGTTCTCGACGGCGTCGCTTGGCTTGGACGAATCGCGATTCTCGGCCGTAACCCAGGTGGCCAGTGGGATCGTTGTTGTTCCGGTCTCTAACAATCCCGGTGAATATCTGATCTGGTTTCGGCCCGAGCGCATTCGCACGGTGACCTGGGGTGGCGATCCGCTCGCACCATTTGTCATCGGTGATAATCCGCTTGACCTTTCACCGCGCCGATCGTTCGCGCAGTGGCATCAGGTCGTGGAGGGAACGTGCGAGCCGTGGAGTGATGCTGATCTCGCTGCTGCACGACAAATAGGAGAGTCCGTTTCTGACATTGTCTTGCAGTTTCGCGCTGTTCGCACGCTGATCGCGCAGGATCAACTGGAACAGTTCAGCCGGCACGTCAAAATTTCTCATCAACCGGTCATCATAGCGGACATCGAAGGCAAGATACTGCTGATGAATCAGGCCTTCCAGGCATTACTCCCCGGCACCGGCGCGAGACTGAACAATCTTTCCGATCTTTCCGCTGTGTTCCAGCAGCCGGATAAGTTCGCCGCCAATATCACTGAGCTTCTTGACAGTCGCAGAGCGTGGCGAGGGGAGCTCATGTTACTCAGCGAAGGCAATCGGGAAAAGCCTTTGCTTCTGCGGGCCGATCCGGTTCAGCCCTCGCGCGATCGCGTGCTCGGCTTTGTGTTGATTTTCACCGACCTGACCGATCGTAAAACCGCCGATGCGGCGCGGAGCCGCTTTCAGGAAGGTATTATCGAGAGCCACCGCGTCACCGGGGTTCGTCTCGATTCCAAGGCCGATCTTGTCTATCAGAATTTGTTGTCATCGGTCGTCGAGAACGCACAACTTGCCGCGCTTGAAATCACCTATGGAGTGGAGACCGGCAGAATTGCTGAAATGCTCGAAAGCGTTCGCAATTCAACGTTGCGCACCGCCGAAGTCCTCGAGCATCTGATATGGCATTCGTCACGCACGTCTGGATACGGCGGCAACTGAACGCAGCGTTGTCTTGTGGCAGATCGCTGGTCGCGTGTGTTATTGAGTGGCTGATTCTTGCAACCGTCTTTGCACCGCAAGCGACAGATCGATGTTCAAAGAAAACGCGATAGCGCCTTCTTCGACGATGGCTGCGGGTATCGAAGCCGCAGTGCCGGCCCGATCCAGTGCGCTCCGGTAATCCTTCTTAAGAACAGCAAGGTCCGGAAATCCTGGAAAATCGTAGAACGTAAGCTGTTCGTAGCTGAGCTCCAAGGAACGAGCAAGCAATCGTTTCATGATCAGGCCGCCACTGAGATCGCCCAAATAACGGGTATAGGCATGAGCGATCAAACGCTCTCCATTGTCTTCGTTTGCGGCGAAGAGGATTCTCTGCTCATACGACGTCGCCTCTGGAAGGAGAGGAAACCGATCTTCCCAATCCGATCCAGATAGCGCCAGCAGATCCTTCTCGATCGCGGCTGCCCGGTTGAGTTTGTAGTTCGACAACGTTGTCAGTGTGGGCGAGCCGCTAAACCGCTCAAGAGCGGTTTCCAGTGTTTGGTAGGCCGGCAGCAGATTCCTGAGAAAAAGAGTGTAACTTTCGAGGCTCGCTTGACCGCGCAATATATCGTTCACGATACCTGAACGCTCTGCCTCAAGATGAAGAGCTTTGGTGCGGAGATAAAGATCGGTGACGACTCCTGCGGGAGGGGATTGGTTCACAATCGCAACGTTCATCAAGTCCCCCGTGATATCCCAGCGTTTTTGTGATCGCTGCCTTACAGGCCTCGATCACCGCCTGTCATCCGTCCGATCAGCTCGTGCGCTTCTCGTGGTGCAGTCATTGCATCGGGAGAGATCATATCGGCTCCAATGGCTGCGACAAGTTCTGGGTAGGCGATGATCATTGGCCCGCCAAGAATAACTCCAATATTTCTGTTGCGGGAGTCGCGGCGGATATCTCGAATTCCACGCTTGAGCTCGTCCAGCCGCCGGTCGCTGCTCACCGAGAAACCGACCACGTCAAACCAGTGATTCTGGGCGAGGGATGTCAGTTCGTGGTGTGACGTGAAAGGTCCGGTGCAGAGATTCCAACCGGCACGGCGGAAGAACTCCGCGACCATTGATAGTCCGAAGCTATGCTGCTCACCGGGAATAACAGTCAGCAATGCCGATTCGCCGCACTCATAATGAGAAGTTTCGCGCACAAAAGCGTCGCCCAATTGCCGCAGAATACTTTGTAGCCGCCCAACAGCAAGCGTCACGCTTGCAAAGTCCGACTCATCTTTTTCCCAGAGCGCGCCCAGATGACGCGCGGTTGGTGCAAGCAAATCGAGAAAGATGGTCTCGACCGATGCTCCGCGAGCACGCAATTGTTCCACATAGACAAATGCTGCGCCGTCATCGTGACCAAGAACGAGCCCGCTAAATGCCTCAACCTGCGACTTCTCCTGCACCGGAGCAGGCTCAACCGGTGGAGGCGAAGGCCGGAAAGCGTGAAAAATTCTCGGGATAATGTCGGTCTTGAGCGTCCGCACGACGTTTGCTGGCGGCAGCGCAGGCTTGAAACGCCAGACTGGCACCGCGATTCGATCCCGCCAAGGTCTTACCGGCCTTGTTTTTGCGGTGCTGGCTTCAGGTCCGGCTGCAAATGATTGCTCGTTTACATCGGGCATTTTTTCTTCCCCCAAACATTAAGTCTTGCTCAATCACGACCGTCAAGTTTGATTTACGTATAGTTAGATTGACAGTCCTCAGAACCAAGATTAGCCTCCTTGCAATTGGAGCCCGCACATAAGGAGTTGGGCTGTGCATTACGGGGCGTTGGCAGATAGAGATCAGGCCGGTCACGGTGAACGATCGCCGCCAGTTCCCCTTTGCTCCCTATCGCATCATCGCCCCGCGAAACTGTCAAATAATCTTTACAGCACGGATGACAGGTTGATCGCTGCATGTGCGAACGCGGTTGGATCTCGTCCGCGATCGGATTTCGAGGACTCCAAAGCACGGCAGGCACTTAAGTCACTCTACACGCCAGAAGAGCGCCGCCGTCGCGATGCAACAAAGTGGACTCTTGTCCAAGGTATTCTTGCCCCGGTTCAGTTTGCGGTTTTTCTCGTCAGTCTTACTCTTGTCGTTCGTTACCTCGCGACAGGGGAAGGAGCGGCTCTCGCGGCGACCTCGATCATGATCAAGACGCTCGTGCTGTACGCGATTATGGTCACCGGATCGATCTGGGAAAAAGAAGTCTTCGGGTGCTACCTTTTTGCCCCCGCGTTTTTCTGGGAAGACGTTTTCAGCTTTCTTGTCCTCGCGCTTCACACCGCTTACCTCGTCGCGCTGTTCGGCGGGCTGGGCGATCCGCGGCAGCAAATGCTGATCGCGCTTGCGGCATATGCAGCCTACGTCATTAACGCGACCCAGTTTATTTTGAAGCTGCGTGCTGCGCGGCGCGACGAGCGTCATGCGTTCGAAGCTGTGAGTTCTTCATCGTCTGGAGAGCTCGCATGACAGTCCGGATGCAAGCATGCGCAGCTAGCGACGCGGTGAGGGAAGATACTCACCTTACGATCCGCCAGAGCGGCCAACGTGAAGTCTTTTGTGGCCTCACCGGTATCGTTTGGCTGCATCGAAAAATTCAGGATGCATTCTTTCTTGTGGTTGGTTCACGCACCTGCGCGCATTTGATTCAATCGGCCGCGGGGGTGATGATCTTTGCCGAGCCGCGCTTTGCCACCGCCATCATGGAAGAAAAAGACCTCGCGGGGCTCACCGATGCCAATATCGAACTCGACCGAATCGTGACGCAGCTGATCGAGCGGCGCCCCGATATTCGTTTGCTATTCCTGGTCGGCTCCTGTCCTTCCGAAGTCATCAAGCTGGATCTGTCGCGTGCGGCGTTGCGGTTGTCGCAAAAGTTTTCTCCGGACGTGCGCATCCTCAACTACTCAGGCAGTGGTATCGAGACCACATTCACGCAAGGCGAGGATGCGTGTCTCGCCTCGCTCGTCCCCGTAATTCCCCCTACGGTGGCGAGCGAGTGCTCTCTCTTGATTGTCGGATCGCTTGCCGACGTTGTTGAGGATCAGTTCGTAAGGCTGTTCGAATCGCTTGGTATTGGACCGGTACAGTTCCTGCCGCCGCGGAAATCGACGGCGCTTCCATCTGTTGGCCCGAACACCCGTTTCCTGCTTGCTCAACCGTTTCTTGCCGATACCGCACGGGCTTTGGAAGAGCGCGGCGCGCAAAGGCTGGTTGCGCCGTTCCCGCTGGGTGTGGAGGGAACGACACGCTGGCTCGCAGCTGCCGCCCGAGCGTGGGGTGTCGATGAGGCGTTATTCGAGAAAGTCACGCAACCCTATCGTGCGCGGGCGCAACGCGCGTTGACTTCTTACAAGCATGAGCTTGCGGGGCGGCGTATCTTCCTGTTCCCGGATTCACAGCTTGAAATTCCACTCGCTCGCTTCCTGTCCCGCGAATTGGCGATGGAGCTGATCGAGGTCGGAACGCCCTATCTGCACCGCGCGCATCTGGCCGAGGAACTCGAAATGCTTCCCGCGGGCACGACGCTCAGCGAGGGGCAGGACGTAGACCTTCAGCTCGATCGTTGCCGGGCCGCGCGGCCGGATTTGGTCGTTTGCGGTCTGGGTCTTGCAAATCCACTAGAGGCTGAAGGCATCACCACGAAGTGGTCGATCGAACTGATTTTCACGCCGATTCAAGGCTACGACCAAGCTGCTGATCTGGCCGAGCTATTCGCGCGACCTCTGGTACGCCGCGCAAGATTGGTGGCCTGATCATGCAGCTCACAGTTTGGACATATGAAGGACCTCCTCACGTCGGCGCGATGCGAGTCGCTACCGGGATGGAAGGCTTACACTATGTCCTGCATGCGCCGCAGGGCGATACCTACGCTGACCTGCTGTTCACGATGATCGAGCGCCGCAACAAGCGGCCGCCCGTCACCTACACGACATTCTCCGCGCGCGATCTTGGCGGGGATACTGCCGAGCTCTTCAAGAACGCTGCGAAGGATGCGTACGATCGCTTCAAGCCGGAAGCGATGATCGTCGGTGCGTCCTGTACCGGGTCTCTTATTCAGGATGATCCAGGAGGTCTCGCGCGATCGCTCGGCCTTCCGATTCCCGTCGTCACGGTTGATTTGCCGGCCTATCAGCGCAAGGAAAACTGGGGTGCCGCAGAGACATTCTATCAGTTGGTCCGCGCGTTGGCCGGACCTTCCGCGCCAGCGCCCGGAACGAAGCGGCCGGAGCGGGTCGAGGGTGCGCGTCCGACCTGCAATCTGCTCGGTCCCACTGCGCTCGGCTTCCGCCATCGCGACGACATCATCGAGATCACGTCGCTGCTCGCTAAACTCGGCATCGACGTCAACGTCACGGCGCCGATGACAGCGAAGCCGACGGATATCGCACGTCTCGGCAATGCAGACTTCAACGTCGTGCTTTATCCTGAAATCGGTGCGCAGGCTGCGACCTGGCTCCAGCGCACATTCGGCCAGCCGTTCACCAAGACCATTCCGATCGGTGTTTCGGCAACGCGGCAATTCATCGAGGAAGTCGCCGCCCTGGCGGGCGTCGATCCGGCGGCAGTGCTGGAGGCATCGGCGTCGCGGTTGCCTTGGTACTCGCGTTCGGTCGATTCGACGTATCTCACGGGCAAGCGGGTTTTCATCTTCGGCGATGCGTCTCATGCGGTTGCGGCTGCGCGCGTAGCCTCAGACGAACTTGGTTTCAAGGTCGTCGGTCTCGGCACTTATAGCCGGGAGTTCGCCCGCGAGATACGTGCGGCTGCGGAGCTTTACGGCGTCGAGCCGCTGATTACCGACGACTATCTCGAGGTCGAGGCAAAGGTGCAGGAACTGCAGCCGGAGCTGGTTCTGGGCACGCAGATGGAGCGCCATATCGCAAAGCGCTTCGGCATTCCCTGCGCGGTGATTTCGGCTCCGGTGCATGTTCAGGATTTCCCCGCGCGCTACGCGCCGCAGATGGGTTTCGAAGGCGCAAACGTGATCTTCGACACCTGGGTTCATCCGCTGATGATGGGCCTCGAAGAGCATCTGCTCGCGATGTTCAAGGATGATTTTGAGTTCAAGAATGGCGCGCAACCCTCGCACCTTGGCGCGGGACACGCGGTGTTGCGCGACGACGCAAAGGAACAGCCCGCGCCGGAGATGATCGTTCAGAATGTGATTTCCGTACCGGCGGCGATCTGGGCCGCCGATGCAGAAAGCGAACTCAAGAAAATTCCGTTCTTCGTCCGCGGCAAGGCTCGCCGGAATACTGAACGCTTCGCCAACGAAAATGGCGTTGCCACGATAACCATCGAGACGCTTTATGATGCAAAAGCGCACTACGCCCGCTAGGTCGACGCCGATTAGCGTCGTCATCGTGACGATGGATAGCCATCTGTCCGGCGCGGCGGCGCGTGCGCATGTCGCGTTGAGACGCGATTTCCCGGGAATGGAACTGGCCGTTCATTCGGCGGATGAGTGGGCGTCCGACGACGCGGCACTCGAGCGCTGCAAGGCCGATATCGCTGGTGGCGACATCATCATTGCCACCATGCTCTTCCTCGACGACCACATTCAGGCAGTGCTGCCTTCGCTCGTCGCCCGCCGCAACGAATGCGACGCCATGGTTTGCTGCATGTCGGGCAGCGAAGTCGTGAAGCTCACTCGCGTCGGAAAGTTCGACATGAGCGGCGAGGCGCTCGGCGCCATTGCGTGGCTCAAGCGCTTGCGCGGCGCTCGCAAGGGTTCGGCGGGAAGCGGCAAGGGCGAGATGAAGATGCTGCGGCAGTTGCCGAAGCTGCTTCGCTTCATTCCGGGGACCGCGCAAGACGTCCGCGCCTATTTCCTGACGCTGCAGTATTGGCTCGCCGGATCCGAGCAGAATATCGCCAACATGATCCGTCTGCTGGTGGATCGTTATGCAGATGGCCCGCGCCGCGGCTTGCGTGGCTTGGTGAAGGCGGCGTCGCCCGTCGAATACGCCGAGATCGGTGTGTACCACCCGCGGATGAAGGGCAGAGTCAGCGCTGCGGCGGAAGCACTTCCAGCCACTACGGATGACGATAAAGGTACGGTCGGCGTTCTGCTGCTGCGCTCGTATTTGCTGGCCGGCAACGCCGGTCACTACGATGGCGTCATTGCGGCATTCGAGGCGCGAGGACTGCGCGTGATTCCGGCGTTCGCCAGTGGGCTCGATCAGCGACCCGCGATCGAACGCTTCTTTATGCGAGACGGACGCAGCATCGTCGATGCGGTGGTGTCTCTCACCGGCTTCTCATTGGTGGGTGGGCCCGCATACAACGACTCCAAGGCTGCGGAAGATATTCTGGCCCAGCTCGATGTGCCTTATCTCTCGGCCCATCCCGTCGAATTTCAGACCCTTGAGCAATGGGGTGCGTCCGATCGCGGTTTGATGCCGGTCGAAAGCACCATCATGGTCGCGATTCCCGAGCTTGATGGGGCTTCGGGCCCGATGGTTTATGGCGGCCGCTCCGATGGCGCCGGCATTGCCTGCACCGGTTGCGAGCGGGCCTGCACGTTCTCGCGGTCGAGTACCGGCGGCGACATGCATGTGTGCGCAGAGCGAGCCGAGATGCTCGCGGCGCGAACGCACCGTCTCATCACGCTGCGCCGTGCAGAACGTGCGGATCGCAAAATTGGAATCGTGTTGTTCAATTTTCCACCGAACGCAGGAAATACCGGGACAGCCGCCTATCTTTCAGTGTTTGAATCGTTGCACCGCACGTTGGCCGGGCTCAAGCGCGAGGGCTATCAGGTCGAGGTTCCGGCGACTGTCGAGCTTCTGCGCGAGCGTATCGTCAAGGGTAACGCTTCGCATTTCGGCGCGGACGCCAACGTGCACGTGCGGATTCCGGCTGGAGATCACGTTCGCAAGGAACCCTGGCTGCGCGAGATCGAAGCGCAGTGGGGCGCAGCTCCCGGAAAGCAACAGAGCGACGGCAGCTCCATCTTTGTGCTCGGCGAGCGTTTCGGAAATGTCTTCGTCGGAATCCAGCCGGCCTTCGGTTACGAAGGCGATCCGATGCGGCTTTTGTTCGAAAAGGGATTTGCACCGACCCACGCCTTCTCGGCGTTCTATCGTTGGCTGCGGGAAGATTTTGGCGCCAATGCCGTGCTGCATTTCGGCACCCACGGCGCGCTCGAATTCATGCCCGGCAAACAAGCGGGAATGTCAGGGTCATGCTGGCCCGATCGCATGATCGGCGATCTGCCGAATCTCTATCTTTACGCCTCGAATAATCCGTCGGAAGGAACGATCGCCAAGCGCCGCTCGGCGGCGACGTTAATCAGTTATCTGACGCCCCCGGTCGCCCACGCGGGTCTCTATCGCGGGCTGATTGAACTGAAAGCCTCGATCGAGCGCTGGCGTGCCTTGTCACCTGACGATGTGATGGAACGTGCAAACCTCGCCATTCTGATTCAGGCTCAGGGAAGCACCCTCGATCTCGTCGCAGCGGAGCCGGCATGGGCAATGGATGCGGTAACACGGATCGGGTTGCTAATGGCGCAGGTTTTGGAACTTGAGTACACGCTGATCCCGCACGGGCTTCACGTGGTCGGTGAAGCACCATCGGTCGAACAACGGATCGAGATGCTGCAGGCGGTTGCGGATGCGTCGCATGGCGCGCGGCCGGATCGCGCTGTGCTCGAAAAGCTGGTGCAAGGCGATGCCCCACAAGCGCTCGCAGAGCCGAACAATACGGAACAGCTCTCGCTATATACCGAACTGGCTGCGACAGATCTCCTTCTCGCCGTCGATCACGAGATTCCTAGCATTCTCCATGCGCTTGATGGAAAGTTTATCCGTCCGGCTCCCGGTGGCGATCTATTGCGCACGCCTGCGATTCTGCCGACTGGGCGAAATCTGCACGGCTTCGATCCGTTTCGGATTCCGAGTTCCTATGCGGTGCAAGACGGTGCGCGTCAGGCGCAGCGATTGATCGACAAGCATGTGGCAGAAGGTAATGGTCTCCCCGAGACAATCGCGGTTGTCCTGTGGGGTACCGATAATCTGAAGAACGAAGG
>JAKFUP010000090.1 GCA_021732625.1 Hyphomicrobiales bacterium | reverse complement strand
CGCATCGGCTTCGAACGGCGATAATCCAGAGGTTGAAAACATGTGATTGGCTCGCCGGCTATCTGTTTCTGCCCCGCTTTTTTGTTGATCGGCATATTGCCTGAGCGGGTTGCGCTCCCGACATAGTGTAGCGCCGTGGTCCGAACATTTTCAGGCCTCAGAAATTGTGTTACTTGCGTTGAACCTTTGGCAGGGTTCCGACACTAAACCCTTGACGCGACTATGCGTATTTGTCGCAAACAGCTTTTATCGCAGGGATTCAATATGAAGGGGCTAGGTTCAGTCATGAAGAAGCGGATGGTTTTTCCGGTCGGCGCTCTTGCGATGATGCTGATGTCGGCCACGGCGAGCCATGCCCAATCCGGGCCGTTCGCCAGTTTCGCGGGTTCGTGGTCGGGGACCGGCATGGTCTCGCTCTCGGACGGGTCGAACGAACGCATCCGCTGCCGCGCGACTTATAATGTGGGTGACGGCGGCACTGGTCTGCAACAGACGCTGCGCTGTGCAAGCGATAGCTATCGATTCGATCTATCGAGCGACGTCGTTGCACGCGGCAGCAATGTTTCCGGCAACTGGAGCGAGACCAGCCGCAACGTCAACGGGACGCTTGAAGGCAAGGTTAGCCCGGGACAGATCGATGTATTCGTCCAGGCTGCCGGGTTTGCCGCCAATTTGACGGTTCGCACCTCAGGCAACAGACAGACCGTCTCGATCAGCTCACAGGGTGAGATCAAGAATGTGTCGATCACGCTGACCCGCGGTTGATCCTGCAATTCAGTAAAAAGCCCCTCTCTCCGAGAGGGGCTTTTTTGTTTCCAAAAATTCTCGCCTGAAATTTATTCTGCAGGCTTCTCGGTGCGGGCACCGCCGCGCCATCGGTCCGCAACGCTGATGAGAAACATCGCTGTCGGCCGCAGGATGAAGAGGTCCGCGACCAGCGCGGCGATCATCGAAAACGCGCTGAGCCATCCGAACAGCCGCAGTGACGGCAGATCGGAAAACACCGTTACCACCAAACCGCAAGCGAGCACCACCGTGGTCAGGATCAGCGCCGGGCCGACCAGCACCGTAGCGCGTTCGACCGCCGTCCCCGGATCGAGGCCGGGCTGCTGCTCGATACGCAAGCGATTAAGGAAGTGAATCGTCGCGCTGAGTCCAAGACCGAACGACACCGTCAGGGCGACCACGCTCGCGAACTGCAAACCTTCGCCTAGCAACCATAGCAACGTGCCCGACATCACGACCGGGAAAATGCCGGGAAGGATGCTGGAAAGCATAACTACGACAGAGCGGAACGCGAGTCCGATAAAAACGGCAACCATGATGAACTCGATCGTCAGACCGGCATTCAGCTTGCCGATCATGCTGGCGCTGTTACGCGCAGCAATCGCCGATAGACCGGTAACGGCAATCTCGTAGCCGGGGTTCGCCTTGCGCACGGCATCCATGGACTTGTCCAGTTTCTCGACCACCGGGAGAATATCGCTGGAATCAAGGTCGGGCACACGGCCGGACACCACAACCGCATCCTCTTCCGCCGAGATGAAGCGGCGCACGATCTGCTTCGGCAACAGATCGACATACTCCTTGAGCACCTTCACGTCGGTGGTGCCTGCCTTTTCCGCAAGCCATCGGCGCAGCGTATCAAGCGACCAAACATTACCGACGCCGGCTTGCTTCTCGATCAATGCATGAACATCGGCGATCGCTTTCAGCGTCTCTGGCGCATAAAGCGATTTGCCCTTGGGAAATTCGATCAGCACATCGATTGGATTGGCACCGGTCAGCTTGGCATCGAGCCGGCTGCTGGCGGCGACCGCCTGCCGCTTGTCCGGCACCTGATCGGCGAGACGATAGCGCGGCTCAAGGCTCGCATAGACTGCACCAAGACCGATGACAACTGCCACAGCAACAAGGCTGTACAGGCCAGGATGCTTCACCATGCGGGCGGCGATCCAGGCGCAGAACGCACGCAATGCATTCACGCCGGCATCGGCGCCGCGGAACTTGGCCGCAAAAGCTTCTTCCTTACGGACCAGCAGCACACCAAACACCGGCACCAGCGACAGCACCGCAAGCAGCGCGATGATCGTTGCAGCCAGCCCGGCCTCACCAAAGGTGCGGATCAAATCCGAATCCGAGAATTGCAGGGCAAGAAATGAAATGCCCGCGGTCGCGTGCGTCAGCACGCAAGCCGGCCCGACCACCAGCACGGCGTTGCGGAAGGCGGTGTATTTATCTTCCCCTGCGATCAGCCGGTCGCGCGCAGCGAAAGTGAGCTGCATCGAATCCGAGAAGCTGATCACCATGATCAGCGGCGTCATCACGTTCAGGAACATGTTGAGGCTGAAGCCGGCCCAGCCCAGCGCACCCAGCGACAGCACGATGGCAATCAGCGGCGGAAATGCCGCGATGATCATGAACGATATCTTGCGGAAAAACAGGATCGCGATCAGACACCCGGCGAGCACACCGGCGAGATTGTAAATGACGCCGTCGCGCTCGACCGCGTTGCGGATTTCGAGCTGCATCACCGGGACGCCCGACAATTGGTAAACCAGACCAGTGCCCGACAGATCCTCCGCCATCACCTTGCGGATTTCGGTGACGGTTTTGTTCAATCCCTTGCTGCTGACGATTTTCGGTTCGAGCGACACCACAATCAGCGCCAGCGTACCGTCATCCGACAACAGCTTGCCGCGAATGATTTCGTTGGCCCTCACCTGTTCGATAAACGTCTTGTAGGCGTCGCCCTGCGGCAGCTCGTTTGGAAACAGCGCCGCCGGCAGTTTGCCCCGCTCCGGCTGCTGCCGCGCCGAGAACATCGAGATCAGGCCATTGGTGCCTTCGACCAATTGCACGTCAGTCACGAGGTCGCGGATTTTCTCCAGCGAATCGCGCTCCAGCAGCGACTTGCCTTCAACGACCATCAGCACGTCATACTCGCTGGATGGGAAGCGCTTGATGACCTCTTCGTACTGGCGATATTCGCGCGTGTCGGATCGGAACAGCTGGCTTAGCGAATCGTCGATCTTGATCCGTTGCAGTCCGAACGCGGCCCCGACACAGAGCAACGCCAGCACGACGCATGACAGGATTGGCGCCCGCAGCGCGATCAGACCGATTCGCTCCAGTCCGAACGCGATGCTCAGCGGGCGCTGCTTGTCGGCGCCACCCTTTGTCAGATTCTGATCGAGCATTTCGTATCCGGTCCTGTCGATGCGCAGCCGGAGCCGCCAGAGCGTCCGCGCATCCAATTAGAGCAAATGAATCAGTATCTTATATAAGCTCTTCGCACCAATCATCTTACCGGCCGAAGCTCTCAACACCCCATCTACCAAATTATGGCTGTCCTCGCGAGCATTGCTCTTCCGGCATCAGCAACCGCGTCGCTGCTACAGACGTCAAGCATGGCTTTTTTCGCTCAAACCAATGGTGATCCCGGGAAGACTCGAACTTCCGACCTGCGGTTTAGGAAACCGCCGCTCTATCCGGCTGAGCTACGGGACCGTTGCTGATGCCACGAACGCGGCACCATCAGGGCTCAATACCAAAGCGCGGATCGGATCGCCAGCGGGTTACAGGAAAGCAATTCGCAGAGCTGTCACAGCCCGTGCTTCTCAAAAACCTTGCGGCATGACTGACCAAGTTTGGCGCGGTTCTGAATCAGGCATTGTTGAACAGCACCATCGCCGTCCGCGATCTGCTGGCGGCAGAGCCGATTTGCATCGCGCGAACACGATTGCCTGTCGTCCTGCGCGCCCTCCGCAAGAGCCTGGCCGGAGCCAGCAATCAGCACAGCCAATACAATCCATCCAAATCGCTGAGACATCGAAATCCTTTACTCGCAAGCGTCCAGGCAAACCGGCGGCCTGTGATCTCGGCACCGACGTGATGCTCATACAATAAGTTCCTAACTTGACAAAAGCTCGCCCTAACTGCCTATTTTATATACATTTGCATATTTTATGGTCAAATTTTCCAATCGTTTGATCGCTGTCCGCGAGATTTTGCGTCTTCCGCACCGCTCCGAGCATCGATCAAGCCTCATTGGTATCTGGCATAAAGGTTGCTGCTTCTGTCCTGAACCGCGCAGGCTATCCTGCAACGCATGCAATCCCCTTCAATCCTGTGAGGAGCGTACCAATGGACCGTCGAAAGTTTGTCACATCCGCAGCCGGCGCGACTGCCTTGGCCACAACATTGGCCGCGCCGAGCATCGCCTCCGCGCAAGGCAAGACCTTCTCGTGGAAAATGACGAATGCTTACGGCCCCGGTTCGCCGTTCTACGTGCAAGGTCCGGGCAGCCCGACCGACTTCATCAAGATGGTCGATGTCATGTCCGGCGGCCGTCTGAAGATTCAGCATTTCGCGGCCGGCGAATTGATTCCGGCGCTCGAAGGCTTCGATGCCGTGTCGAAGGGTACCGTCGAGATGAACTGCGCTAACGCCTATTTCTGGGCCGGCAAGACATTCGCGGCGCAGTACTTCACCGCGGTCCCCTTCGGTCTCAACTTCCAGGGCATGAACGCATGGCTGTATCACGGCGGCGGACTGAAGCTCTGGGAAGAAGTCTATGCACCGTTCAATCTGGTGCCGATGCCGATCGGAAATACCGGCGTGCAAATGACAGGCTGGTTCCGCAAGCCGATCGAGAAGGTCGATGACTTCAAGGGCCTGAAGATGCGCATTCCCGGCCTCGCCGGAAAGGTCTACTCGGCATTGGGCGTTGACGTGAAGCTGCTGCCCGGCGGTGAAATCTTCCCGGCGCTGGAGCGTGGCGTCATCGACGCTGCCGAATTCGTCGGTCCCTATCAGGATCGCCGCCTCGGTCTGCACAAGGCTGCGAAGTTCTATCATACCACCGGCTGGCACGAGACCTCGACCGTGACTGAACTGATCGTCAACAAGGCTGCGTGGGAATCGCTGCCGAAGGATTTGCAGGAGATGGTGCGCACCGCAGCGGCGGCCTGCAACGTCATCAGCCAGACCTGGTGCGAGCAGACCAACGCCGAAGCGCTGGAGGATCTCATTACCAATCACGGCGTCAAGGCCTCGCCACTACCTGCCGACGTCATCACCAAGCTCAGGGACGTGACCGTCCAGACACTCAATGACGCCGCTGCAAAGGACGCGACGGTGAAGAAGGTCCACGACAGCTTTATGGCCTTCAAGAAGACCGCTGACAAATGGGCTGGCGTCTCAGAGGCCGTCTATCACAGCCAGATTCGCGGTCAGATCTGATTTCATGCCATTCTCTTACGGCGGCGCTCGCGCGCCGCCGTGCTCTTTTCGGGATACCTCCATGCTCGTTTCTCGTTTGCTGTCGATCGCTGACATTTGCGATCGCTTCATCGACCGCGTCGGCCGGGTCACCGGCTGGGCGTCGTTCGCGCTCGTTTGCGTGATGGCCTTCAATGTGTTGCTGCGCTACCTGTTCCGCACCGGCTCGGTCGCAATGCAAGAGATGGAATGGCACCTGATGGCGCCGATCTGTTTGCTCGGCCTGTCCTACGCCATTCGACATGACGGTCACGTGCAGGTCGACATCTTTTTCGGCAAGTTCCCCGAACCCATGAAGCGCATCATCAACTTCATCTCGATGCTGAGCGTCGTAATTGTCATCGCCATTCTGCTGAAACTATCGATCCCCTACGTGATGCAATCTTTCAACATCGGTGAAAAATCGCCTGACCCCGGTGGGCTCCCGCATCGCTGGATCCTGAAAGCGCTCCTGCCGATCGGCTTCACACTGCTGTTGATCCAGAGCATCGGCGCAATGCTGCGCGCGCTCGTCCCGCTGATCGATCCGACCGTGAAGGTCGCCCAAACCACGACCACGGTCTAAGATGTCATACGATGAAATTCTGGCGATCCTCTGCATCGTCTCGTTCTTCGTGCTGCTTGCATTCGGCATGCCGGTCGCGCTGACGCTCGCCGTCAGCGGATTGTTTTTCGGCTATCTCGGCTTCGGCGCCGGACTGTTTGACCTCCTGCCCGCACGCATCTTCGGCGTTACCGCCAACTACACGCTGATCGCCATACCGTTGTTCGTGTTCATGGGCGCGATGCTGGAGAAATCCAAGATCGCCGACGAACTGATGGACGTGATCGGCCACCTCGCCGGCGGATTGCGCGGCGGCATGGGCATCGGCATCATCATCGTTGGCGTTTTGATGGGCGCGACCACCGGCATCGTCGGCGCCACCATCGTTACGCTTGGCCTTCTGACGTTACCCGCGCTGATGCGCCGCAACTACCACCTGCCGACGGCATGCGGCACGATCTGCGCGTCCGGTACGCTTGGGCAAATCATTCCGCCGAGCACGATCCTCATTCTGCTCGCCGATATTCTCGGCCAGTCGGTCGGTACTCTGTTCGCGGCTGCGTTGATCCCCGGCCTTATCCTGTCGGGAATTTTTTGCATCTACCTGCTGACGCTCGGCATCGTCAAGCCGGAATGGGTGCCGCCGGTGGCCCTCGAAGAACGCGAGGCCATGAGCCGCCGCGATCTGTGGCTTGCCGCGTTACGGATCGGCCTACCTCCGATCTCGCTCGTACTCGCAGTGCTCGGCTCGATCATCGGCGGCATCGCCGCTCCGACCGAGGCCGCATCGATGGGCGCCCTCGGCTCGATCATCGTCGTCATGATCGCTGGCCGTTTCAGCTTCTCGGTGTTGCGTGAAACCACGCTCGCAACCACCAGGATCACAGCGGGCATGATGTTCATCCTGATTTGCGCGCAGGTCTTTGCGCTGGCCTTCCGTGGACTCCATGGGGAGCAACTGGTCAGCGACCTGTTCAACGTAGTCCCCGGCGGCGTTAATGGCATTCTCATCTTCATGATGGCGCTGATTTTCGTGCTCGGCTTCTTCATCGAGTGGATCGAGATCAGTTACATCGTGGTTCCGCTGTTTCTGCCGCTATTGCTCAACCTGAACGTCGATCTGGTCTGGGTCGCGACGCTGATCGCGCTCAATCTTCAAACCTCGTTTCTGACGCCACCGTTCGGCTGGGCGCTTTTCTACCTGCGCGGTGTGGCGCCGCCGGAGGTGGCGACAATTGAGATCTACAAAGGTGTCGTGCCGTTCATCGGTCTACAGTTGATCGCCTTGGTGATCGTCTATCTCAACCCCGGGATTGCGACATGGTTGCCGCGTGCCATTGGCTGGTAGCCGCGGAACCGGAAAAATGGTCACCCGCGAATCTGCTCCGGCATCAGCCCGGGCGATCCCTTGGCGCTCGCCTCGGCGTGCTTCACAAGCGTAACGATGCGAACCGAGAGCGGCGCAGCGATGCCGTGCTCGCGCGCCAGATCGACAATCGTGCCTTGCAGGTGGCCGACCTCGGTTCGTCGTCCGCGTGCAAGATCTTCCCACATCGACGAGCGGGCCTTCGGATCGACTTTCACCATCCGCTTCGCAACAATCTGAAACAGCGCATCGGGCAACTTCAGGATCATTGGCGTCCATGACGCAGGCAGCGGTGTTGTCGCAACAGGATGAATGCCCGCGGCTTTCATCACGGCCAGCGCTTCCGACATCTGATCGGCAAACAACATACGCCACGACCTCTGCGCCAATTGATCGCGCAACGGCAGGTTGGATAGCGCATTCAGCGCATTGTTGAGATTGACCAGCAGCTTGCCCCATTGAATGCCAGCCATGTTCGGATGCGAACGAACGCCAAGGCCCGGCACATCAAGCCGTTTCGCTGTCTCGCCGGCATCAGGCTCGATCAAGATGTCGCCGGATGTGGCGCGGTGAAACTTTCCGTCACCGAGCGCCAGCACATTGAACGGCACCATGCCGGCCAGGACCGCGCGGCCCGGGAGACGCTCGCGCAGCACTCCGACGTTGCCCACGCCATTCTGCAGACTGACGATGACAGCATCTGCTGGCGCGTGCTTCGCAAGCAGATCGGCCACCTCCGCGGTGTCATCGCTTTTCACGGTCACCAGGATGATGCTGGCGTCGCCGAACAACGTGGGGTTCTGAGAGAGCGTCAGCTTCCCAGCGTCGATGCGTTCATCAAGACCTTCAAAGCTCGATAGTCTCAAGCCGTTGGCTTCGATGTCGGCTATAACGCGCGACCGCGCCAGAAGCCCCACGGTGCGCCCCGCACGCGTGAGCATGCCGCCAACAAAACAGCCGATCGAGCCGGCGCCTGCGATTGAAATAGATCGATTCAAGGATGTTGACCCACATTGTACCAATCTGCCGTCGTAGCACGGACGCGGAGCAGCAGGCGACGATGCCTTGTAACCGTCATGCCTTGTAACAGTCACGGGCGCTCCTTATTGTAATCGGCGCGGGGCGTGAGACAGGAGATTACTATGGGCTTGATGGACATTCTGAACGGAATGCAAAACGGACCGAAAGGTCAGACCGAGCCCGGTAAGGGCGGGATGTCGCCGATGACCATGGCGATCCTCGCTCTGCTTGCATACAAAGCCGTCAAACATATCGGCGGCGCTCAGCCCGGCGCAAATCCCGCACGCGCGCCCCAGTTGCCTCCGGGTGGCACAATCAACGCTGGCCTTCCCGGTGGCATTGGTGGTGCGCTTGGTGGCCTCCTCAAAGGCGGCGGCGGCATGAGCGACCTGATGAAGGGCGGCCTCGGCGGCCTTCTCGCAGGCGGCGCAGCCGGGTCGATCCTGAGCGGCGGCCTTGGCGACCTCATGAAGCAATTCCAGGAGAAGGGCCAGGGCGACGCTGCGAATTCGTGGGTCAGCAACGGCCCGAACAAGCAGATCGATCCGAACGATCTCGCCAGCGCGCTCGGCTCCGATCAGATCAGCACGCTGCTCGAGCAGACAGGACTGTCGCGCAACGAGCTTCTGCAAGGTCTCAGCCAGCAGCTTCCCGACGTGATCAACCAGCTCACGCCGAACGGCCGCCTGCCGACCGAAAAGGAAGCCTCGAGCTGGCTGTAATCTCTGTGGCCGGCGCTTTGTCAATGACGCCGGCGTAGCCCTGTCGAAATCAACCGCCTGAGGAGTAACCCCACCATGCTCTGGATCATTATCGTTGGATTTGTTGCAGGCATCATTGCGCGATTTATTTCGCCGGGAGCCAACGACCCGAAAGGCTTCCTGTTGACGACAGTGCTCGGCATCGCCGGCGCATTTCTGTCAACGGCCGTCGGCCAGGCACTCGGCTGGTACCGGCCCGATCAAGGTGCGGGCATCATCATGGCGACCGTAGGCGCGCTGGTGGTGCTGTTCATCTGGAACCGGCTGGTCGTCAGCGGCAGGCTCTCCGATCCGAGCAATCGGGTCTGAAACACTTTTCAGAACCTTCCATCATCATCTTCGTCATCACCGGGCTTGACCCGGTGATCCATCTCTTGATCAAACCGCTTTGAAAGATGGATTGCCGCGTCAAGCGCGGCAATGACGATGGATATTTAGCTGCGCCTCAAACCGCCAGGTGCATACCAGCATCCATGCGAACAAATTCGCCAGTCATGTGACCCGACTGCGGCCGCGCGAGAAAGCAAACCAGCTCAGCGATGTCTTTCGCTTCCGACGCAAGCTTCAGCGGCACGCGCTCCTTGATCGAGTCGCGAATCTGCTTCTGCTTATCCGCACCGACTCCCTTTTCGAACCACGGCGTGTCGATGTAACCCGGACAAACGGCATTGACGCGGATCAGCGGCGCAAGCGCGCGTGCCAGCGATTGCGTCATGGTATTGAGCGCACCCTTGCTGGCCGCATACGCAATCGAAGAGCCCATGCCGCGAATGCCGGCAACCGATGAAATGCTCACGACCGACGACGGACGGCCGGCTTTCTTTGCCGCCGCTTCAAGCATTGCCCGCGCCGCGCGTGTCATCTGGAACGGGCCGATGGTGTTGACCGCGTAGACCCACTGGAAATCTTCAGCCGACAAACCGTCGAGATTGCCGTGCGCCACGTGCTTGGTGACACCGGCATTGTTGACCAGCGCATGCAGTTCGCCCCACGACGACGCGGCGGCAACGATCTTCTTGCAATCCTCGTCGCGCGAGACATCGCCCTGCACCACCAGAACATCAGCGCCCGCCTTGCGGCAGTTGTCTGCGGTCTGTTCGGCTTCCTTCTTGCTCGACGAATAATTGATCAGAAGGCGCGCGCCCTTGGCCGCAAGCATTTCGGCCGTGGCCGCGCCGAGGCCCGAAGCCGAGCCGGTAACGATGACGTTTAAGCCTTCCATTGGTGTTTCCTTGTTTGTGGGCGTTGCGGCAAAGAGAGAGGGCAAGAGAGATCGTTGAGCCGGGAGACTGGAGCGGCGATGCGCGCCGTGCAACAGGCTGTTTGAAGGAACGCGAGTATAGTTCGCATCACGGCATGTTTCATCTGGCGAAACGCGAAATTTCGCACGCGGCGTATGCTGGATTGCAGGCCATCGTCATGGATCCGCGCTTGTCACCCCCTTGCCTTTTCACCATCATGCCGCCAACCAAGCAACAGCATCCCGTCCCGCCAAATCACGGATGAGGCATGTCTGAATAATCGCAAGGGAGTGAGCGTGGCGGAGAGTGAGAACATCGTCGTCGAGGCGGCCGAGCGTATCTTCGCAGACCTCGCGGATTCGCAGGAAATCATCCGCACCGGCAACGAAGGCTGGAAAGCCCCGCTCTGGAGCGCGCTGACCGATGCAGGTCTGACGCTCGCGTGGGTACCCGACGAGCAAGGCGGCTCGGGCGCGGGTCTGGCAGACGGATTCGGGGTGCTCAATGCGGCTGGGCGTTACGCCCTTGCGGTTCCGCTCGCCGAAACAATGCTTGCCGGCTGGCTGCTGGCACAGGGCAGCATCTCGTCGCCCGAAGGCGCGATGACGGTCGCCCCCGCCTCGCCTCGCGACACAATCACCTTGAATGCCGACGGCACGCTGAGCGGCCGCGCGCGAGGTGTGCCGTTCGCAAAGGATGCCAAGCACCTCGCGGTCATTGCGATGGGCGCAAAGGGCGTTTCGATTGCTTTGGTCGATGCGGGCGCCTGCCGGATCGATGCGGGACTGAGTCTCGCTGGCGAAGAGAACAACACGGTGACCTTCACCAATGCCAAGCCGCTTGAGCTGAAGCCTGCGCCGAAAGGCTTCACGCATGATTCGCTGTTGCTGATGGGCTGCGTCATCCGCAGTTTGCAGATCGCCGGTGCGCTCGAAACCATACTCGATATCACGGTCCGCTATTCCAACGAACGCATTGCGTTCGAAAAACCGATTTCGAAATTCCAGGCCGTGCAGCACAATCTCGCGCGCCTTGCGTCTGAAACCGCCGCCGCTCTTGCTGCCGCGACATCCGCTGCGGACGCCATTTCCAATGCGGCGAGTTTCGACGACGCTGTGATGCTGGAAGCGATCTCCGCCAAAATCCGCTGCTGCGAAGCGGCCGAGCGCGCCACCGGCATCGCCCATCAGGTGCATGGCGCGATCGGCTTCACCTCGGAGCACATCCTGCATCGTCTTACACTACGCGCACTGGCGTGGCGCGACGACTTCGGCAACGAAAGCCATTGGGCCGTCGAACTTGGCAAGATGGTCTGCGCACGCGGCGCCGACGAATTGTGGCCGCTGGTCGCGTCGCGTTAGAGCATGATCCCGAAAAGTGGAGGCCGGGTTTCGGATCAGATCATGCTCACACAAAAGACATCCAGGAATTAAAAATGACCGCAGCGCTCCGTTTCGATCCGATCCGCCTGCCGCCCGAGTGCGAGGAGCTGCGCAAGGAAGTGCGCGCGTTCCTCGCCGACGAGATCGCGCGTGGCACCTTCGATCCGCATCAGCCGCACAGCGAAGACAACGACAACCGCGAATTCGCCAGGCGCGTCGGCGAGCGCGGCTGGCTCGGTATCACCTGGCCGAAGAAATACGGCGGCCACGAGCGCTCGTATCTCGAGCGTTACGTCGTCACCGAGGAAATGCGCGTCGCCAACGCACCGACCCGGCGCTTCTTCGTCGCCGACCGCCAAAGCGGACCGGTGCTGCTGAAGTACGCGCCCGAGCGCATCAAGATGGATATTCTGCCGCGCATCTGCCGTGGCGAGGTCTGCTTCTCGATCGGCATGAGCGAGCCGGGTTCGGGCTCGGATCTGTTCGCAGCCAAAACGAAAGCGACCAAGACCGACGGCGGTTATCTGATCAACGGCACCAAGATCTGGACCACGTCGGCGCACATTGCCGACTACATGATCGCGGTGTTTCGCACCTCGCCATCGACCAAGGAAAACCGCCGCCACGGCCTGACGCAATTCCTCGTCGACATGAAGACGCCCGGCATCAAGGTCAACCCGATCAACCAGATGAGCGGTCAAAAGGAATTCAACGAGGTCGTGTTCGAAGACGCCTTCATGCCGGACGATCATGTGCTCGGCGAAATCGACGGCGCGTGGAAGCAGGCGACCAGCGAACTGGCGTATGAGCGTTCCGGCCCGGAGCGATTCCTCGAAACATATTACGTGCTCACCGAACTGGTGCGTTCGATCGGACCCAACCCGGACACACGCGCTGCCGAAGGCATCGGACGGCTTGTCGCGCAGCTTCACACCATGCGCCGGATGTCGGTGTCGGTCGCCGGTATGCTGTCGGCCGGCAAGGAACCGGTCGTGGAAGCCGCGATCGTGAAAGATATCGGCACACTGTGGGAACAGGCGCTGCCGCATCGGGTGCGCGATCTCGCTGCATTCGTCGATACCGACGCGACAAACTTGCCGACACTGAACGA
>JAKFUP010000018.1 GCA_021732625.1 Hyphomicrobiales bacterium | reverse complement strand
CGGGCAGCGCGTCGGTATAGGTCGATTTCAATTTCGAGACCTGACGCCATTCCAGAATTTTCTTCGGGAATTCGTGGCCTTCTTCGGCAAGCTCGTCGAGAATCTGCGCCGAGGTGGACCACGCGCCTGTCTTGGTCTTGGTGCCGCCCGGCAACTGCATCTTGCCAAACATGATGTCGCCAAGTTGTTTGGGACTGCCGGGATTGACCGGCTCGCCGGCAATTTCCTGAATATCCGCCTCGACGCGCGCCGCGGTTTGCGCGAATTCGCCCGAGAGCCGCGACAGCGTTGGCCGGTCGATCGAGATGCCGCGCCGTTCCATGCGGATCAGCACTGGCACCATTGGCCGCTCGAGCGTCTCGTAGACAGTATTCATGCGTTCGGCGACGAGGCGTGGTTTCAACGCATGCGCCAGCCGTATCGTCACGTCGGCTGTTTCAGCGGCATACTCGGCGGCTTTCTCGATCGGCACCTGATCGTAGGGCAGCCGGTTTTTGCCGGTGCCGGAAATGCTGTCGTAGGACATCGGCGTGTGACCGAGCCATCGCTCGGACAGTTGCTCGATGCCGTGGCTGCCGCGACCGGCATCCAGCACGTAGGACATCAGCATCACGTCCTCGATCGGCGTCATGGTGATGCCGTGCTGTGCGAACACCAGCGCGTCGAACTTGACGTTGCGCCCGATTTTGAGAACGCCTGCGTTCTCAAGCAATGGCTTCAGCGCGGCCAGTGCCTCGCGGATATCGACCTGATCCGGGGCCAGTCCGCTGGCGAAAAGGCCTGCGCCGTTGCCGCCCTTTTTGTGCGTCAGCGGCACATAACACGCCTGATTGGGCGCGGTGGCGAGCGAGATTCCGCAAAGCTCGGTCTGCATCGGATCGTCGGTAAACGTCTGCGCGCCGACGGCGACATGGGCTTTGTCGTGCGCGCGCGCGATCCAAGCGTTGAGTTGCGCGATGGTATGCACGGTCTCGTATTTTTTGCGATCGACGGGCGTTGTCTTCGCAGTTTCGATACGGGACGCGGCGAGTAAAACGGGCGTGTTGGCAGTCGTTGTACTGCCAGGCTTCGAATGCTGTACGGGTTTCGCCGCCGGGGTATCGGCCGGGCCGAAATCGAACCCGGGCGCGGAGGTTGCTGGCCTCGCAGGCGCGGCGGCGCTCGCCATCTTGCTGTCGGCTTCGACTTCAGAGGCATTGACCTCGGAATACTCCGCGACACGCCTGGTCAGCGTGGAGAATTCCATGGCTTTCAGAAACGCGATCAGCTTCTTTCCATCAGGCTCATGTACCGCAAGGTCGTCGAGCGGCACGTCGAGCGTCACCTTGTCGTCGAGCAGCACGAGCTCGCGCGAAATGCGCGCCTTATCGGCGTTCTCGATCAACGCTTCGCGGCGCTTCGGCTGCTTGATTTCGCCGGCGCGCGCCAGCAGCGTATCGAGGTCGCCGTATTCGATGATGAGCTGCGCCGCGGTCTTGATGCCGATGCCGGGAACGCCGGGGACGTTATCGACGCTGTCACCAGCCAGCGCTTGCACCTCGACCACTTTTTCGGGCGGCACGCCGAATTTCTCGATCACCTCGGCGATGCCGATGCGGCGATCCTTCATGGTGTCGTACATCGTCACTTTATCGGTCACGAGCTGCATCAGGTCTTTGTCTGACGAAACGATGGTCGCGGTGGCGCCGCGTTCGCCAGCCTCGCGGGCGTAGGTCGCGATCAGGTCGTCAGCTTCGAACCCGCCCTGCTCGATACATGGCAGATCGAACGCGCGCACCGCCTCGCGGATCAGCGCGAACTGCGGAATCAGATCGTCCGGCGCGGGCGGCCGGTGCGCTTTGTAATCGGGATAGAGTTTGTTGCGGAACGTGATCTCGGATTTGTCGAACACGATGGCCAGATGCGTCGGTCGGTTGTCCGGCGGCATGTCGCGCAGCAGCTTCCACAGCATGTTGCAGAAGCCAAGCACCGCATTGACCTGCAGGCCGTCCGACTTGCGGGTCAGCGGCGGCAGCGCGTGATAAGCGCGGAAAATATAGGAGGAACCGTCGACCAGAAAGACGTGAGCGCCTTTGGTCAGGGGTTTGGACGAGGACTTGGTTGGCGCGCTCTTTGCGGCGGGTGCAGGCTTTTTCGGCATGGGCGCAATCTAGAGATTTCTTGCGCGAATGGTACCCCGAAGGAATGCGATGTTGTAGTTGACAGGGCAGGGTCCTCGCTCTTCACGTCATGCCCGCGCTTGTCGCGGGCATCCACGTCTTCAGCCGGACGTGAAGTTAAGACGTGGATGGCCGGGACAAGCCCGGCCATGACAGCATGATTGGGAGTTCGGCTTCCTGCTATCGCGGGCATGACGCCGAGAGTTGGGCTACTCCGCCGCTTGCAGCTTCGGCGCGGCCTTTTTCGGGGCGATCCAGAACATCGCCGGACGCTCGAACAGGAAGTTGAGCTTTGCGGCACGCGCCGCCCACCAGATCGCGACGGCACCCGCGACGCCCATGATCGTCACGGTCAGCGACATGCTGCCAATATCCGGCATGATGCCTGTCTTGAGCAGCGCCACGCGCGTGATCGCCATCGGCAGGAAGAAGGCGAGATAGACCACGATGGAATGCTCACCGAGGTAACGCAGCACGCCGTGCCAGTTCACCAGTGTCAGCAGCGTGGCGGCAGCGATGATCGCCATCGCACCGGCAAAGCCAAGCATCAGCGAAAACACCGGCCAGTCACCGAAGCCGGCGAACACCAGCATCGCGTTGACAAAAGCCCAGACACACAGACCCGCCATCGCGATCAACGGACGGGCGCGAACGCGATCGGCCAACGCAAAAATCTGTTCGGCGAAGATGTAGCCCGAATAGAAATAGACAAAGCGCGCGGCGAACTCGTCGATCACCGTCCAGCCCGTCGACATATGCGTCATCTCTAACGCCGCGGCGGCGGACCACACGACAACCGGCGAAATCGTCCGCGTCAGCTTGGTGACAACGAAGAACACCGGCAGCAGGTAGATGAACCACAATGTGCCGAACGGTTCGATGAAGGATTGCAGGAACAGCACCCCGACCTTGGCCCAGCCCATGTCGGCGGCGAAGCCCGGCGCCTTGAAGGCGAACTGGATCACCATCCAGAGCACGTAGAAATAAGCAAAGTGGACGACCTTGCGGTCGAGATAAGTGCGCCAGTCGCGATCGATCACACGCGCCAGGAACAGGCCCGAGATCAAAAAGAAATCCGGCATCCGGAACGGCTTGGCGAATTCGACGATGGGATGCATCCAGCCGTGCTGGCCGGCCGCGGCTTCGACGCCCAGCACCGAATGCATCATCACCACCATGACGATGCAGATGCCTTTGGCGGTATCGACCCAGTCCAGACGTTCGGCTGGCGGAGCCATGGTGAATGTGCCGTTTGACGTCATGATGTGTACCGTTCCGGTGCAAGCCTGTTTCAGCATCCGACAGGCGGGTTTCTTTCGGGTTTACTCACGCAAGCAATGTGCCGGTTCGCAGGATCGTGATGAGCCTCGAAATCGGCGGTTCCTGACGGTTTTCATTGTCGCCAAAAGCGGATAAAACGCGGCGCGGCCCGCGCCCGTTAACCTTAGAAATCAGAGACTTCGATGCGTATTGCGATGATCGGCACCGGCTATGTGGGTCTGGTGTCCGGAGCCTGTTTTGCCGACTTCGGCCACCACGTCACCTGCGTGGATATGGACGCCGGCAAGATCGCGGCGCTCAAGCGCGGCGAGATTCCGATTTTCGAGCCGGGACTGGATGCGCTGGTCAAGACCAACGCGGAGGCGAAACGGCTGGACTTTACGACGGACCTCAAGGGTCCCGTCGGTGAGGCCGATGCGGTGTTCATCGCGGTCGGCACGCCGTCGCGTCGCGGCGACGGTCATGCGGACCTGAGCTACGTGCACGCCGCCGCGCGCGAGATCGCCGCCGCGCTCAAAGGTTTTACGGTCGTGATTACCAAATCCACCGTGCCGGTCGGTACAGGCGACGAGGTCGAGCGTATCATTCGCGAGGCCAATCCGTCCGCGGATGTGGTGGTCGCGTCGAATCCGGAATTTTTGCGCGAGGGCGCGGCGATCCGTGACTTCAAGCATCCCGACCGCATCGTGATCGGCACCGATGATGAACGCGCGCGCAAGGTCACGACGGAGATCTATCGTCCGTTGTATCTCAATCAGGCGCCGCTGATGTTCACCGATCGGCGCACGGCGGAGCTGATCAAGTACGCGGCGAACGCATTTCTTGCGACCAAGATCACCTTCATCAACGAGATCGCCGATCTCGCCGAGAAGGCAGGCGCCGATGTGCAGGAAGTGGCGCGCGGCATCGGGCTCGACAATCGCATTGGCGGAAAATTTCTCCACGCCGGGCCGGGCTTCGGCGGATCGTGCTTTCCAAAAGACACCCGTGCGCTGGTCAAGACCGCGCAGGATCACGATGTGCCGCTGCGCATCGTCGAGGCGGTGCTGATGGTCAACGAGAATCGCAAGCGCGCTATGGCGCGAAAGGTCTCGGCGGCACTCGGCGGCAATCTGCGCGGCAAGACCGTCGGCGTGCTCGGGCTGACCTTCAAGCCGAACACCGATGACATGCGCGAGGCGCCGTCGATACCGCTCATCATCGCGCTGCGCGATCAGGGCGCGACGGTGCGTGCTTACGATCCGGTCGGCATGGAGCAGGCTAAACTCGAATTGCCGGAGATCGACTACGCCGCCGATCCTTACTCCTGTGCCAAGGATGCGGATGCACTGGTGATCGTCACCGAGTGGGAGCAGTTCCGCGCGCTCGATCTGGACCGGATCAAGGGCGAAATGCGCCAGCCGGTGATTGTCGATTTGCGAAATGTGTACCGGCCGGAGGAAATGGCCGAGCTGGGCTTTATCTACGACAGCATTGGGCGGCCTGCGCCAACGGCGCGATGATATAAGGGCGTCATGCCCCGGAATTTCGACACACAGCTTCCGATTGACGATGTGCTGGCCGTGCTCGCGCAGGCATTGGGCAAAAGCAACACCGCCGTCCTCGTTGCGCCGCCGGGCGCGGGCAAGACCACGCGAGTGCCGCTAGCGCTGCTTGACGAAACGTGGATCGGCAAAGGCAAGATCATCGTGCTGGAGCCGCGACGCATCGCGGCGCGCGCCGCCGCTGAGCGCATGGCGCAGACCATCGGCGAGCGTGTCGGCGAGACCGTCGGCTATCGCGTGCGCTTCGGCTCGAAGGTCTCAAAAGCAACACGTATCGAGGTCGTGACCGAGGGAATCTTTTCGCGGCAGATCGTGGACGATCCTGAACTGCGCGGCATCTCCGCCGTGCTGTTCGATGAATTTCACGAGCGCTCTCTCGATGCCGATCTGGGCCTCGCGCTCGCGCGGGATGCCCAAACCGGCTTGCGCGAAGACCTTCGCATCTTGGTGATGTCGGCGACGCTCGATGGCGCGCGGGTGGCGAAGTTGCTCGGCGATGCGCCGGTGATCGAGAGCCAAGGCCGCGCATTTCCAGTCGAAACGCGCTACCTCGGCCGCAAGCCCGATGCGCCGATCGATCGGCAGATAGCGGATGCGATCGCAACCGCGTTGCGTGCGGAAAGCGGCTCGGTGCTGGCGTTTCTGCCGGGTGCTGGCGAAATCCGACGCACCGAAACCATGCTGCGCGAACGAGTGCACGATGCTTCGATCGAGATCGTGCCGCTGTTCGGCGCGCTCGATGCCGCCGTGCAGGATCGCGCCATCGCGCCTTCTCCGAAGGGCCAGCGCAAGGTGGTGCTCGCAACCTCGATTGCCGAAACCTCGCTGACGATCGATGGCGTGCGCATTGTGGTCGATTGCGGATTGTCCCGCGTGCCGCGTTACGAGCCGGACATCGGCGTGACGCGGCTGGAGACGGTGCGTGTCTCGCGCGCTGCTGCCGATCAGCGCCGTGGCCGAGCAGGACGAACCGAGCCCGGCGTGTGTTACCGGCTGTGGGATGAGCCGCAGACCGCATCGCTCGAGGCTTACACGCAGCCAGAGATTCTATCGTCCGATCTGTCGTCGCTGGTGCTCGATCTGGCGCAGTGGGGCGTCAGCGATCCGTCATCTCTGGCGTTTCTCGATGCGCCGCCCGCGCCTGCGCTGAAGGAGGCGCGTGAGCTGCTGCGTGAATTGGGCGCGCTCGACGCCGACGGTCGCATCACGTCCGAAGGCAAGAGCTTGCGCGCGCTGGCGTTGCCGCCACGGCTCGCGCGCATGATCGTCGATGCGCATCGTCTTGGTTCGGGCGAGGAGGCTGCGATGATCGCAGCGGTGCTGACCGAGCGCGGACTTGGCGGCGACAGCGTCGATCTCGATGCGCGGCTCGATCAATTCCGGAGAGACCGTTCGCAACGCGCCAGTGCCGCGCGACAGCAGGCGCAGAGGTGGGCGACGCAAGTCGAACGCAGCCCCTCACCCGCCTCGCTGGACGCTCGGCACCCTCTCCCCGCCGGGCGGGGAGAGGGTCGAGAGGCGCGCAGCGACGATCGGGCTGAGGGGCAACTCTCCACCGGCGCGATGCTCGCATTGGCATTTCCGGATCGCATCGCGCGCAATCGCGGCAATGGAAGTTTCGTGCTGGTGAACGGGCGCGGCGCGGCGGTCGATCAGACTTCGGCGCTGGCGAAAGCGCCCTTCATCGCGGTGGGCGAACTGACCGGCATCGCGGCGCAAGGCCGCATCCTGTTGGCTGCTCCGATCACGCTTGCAGATATCGAAGCGCATTTCGCCGACAGGATCGACTCCGAGAACGAGATCACGTTCGACCGAAGTTCCATGGCCCTGCGCGCGCGCAGACGCCGCAGGCTCGGCGCTGTCACGCTCAACGAAGCGACGATGCCGATCAAGCCGGATGACTCGACTGCGCGCGTTCTGGCGGATGGTCTGGTTGCCGCAGGCCTCGACCGCCTGCCGTGGTCGAAGGCGCTGACCCAGTGGCGCGATCGCGTGATGTTCGTGCTTGCCACGGAGAACGATTCGTCGTGGCCTGATTTGTCCGACACGGCGCTGGCGCAGACGCGCGAGCAATGGCTGATGCCCGCGCTCACCGACAAGACGTCGCTGGCGAATTTCTCTGCCTCCGATCTATCGGATGCGGTGATGGCGCTATTGCCATGGGCGCAGCGCGTGCGGCTCGACCGCGAAGCGCCGACGCATTTTGAAGCGCCGACCGGCTCGATGGTGCCGATCGACTACGAGGCGGAAGGAGGTCCGAAGATTGCGATCCGCCTGCAGGAACTGTTCGGGCTCAATGTGCATCCGTCCATTGCCAACGGCTGCCTGCCATTGGTGGTGGAATTGCTGTCGCCGGGGCATCGCCCGGTGCAGGTGACGCGCGATTTGCCCGGCTTCTGGCGCGGCAGCTATGCGGCGGTGCGCACCGATCTGCGCGGGCGCTATCCGCGTCACCCCTGGCCGGACGATCCCGCCAATGCTGTGCCGACACGGCGGGCCAAGCCGCGTGGGACTTGAGTGGTTTGTCATTCCGGGGCGCGCGCAGCGCGAACCCGGAATCTCGGCTTGTACGATTAAGATTCCGGGTCTGGTCCTGCGGACCATCCCGGAATGACACGAGTTTGATTGCTCCGATTAACGCTTCTCTCATGGTTTTCGTCACAATTGGGCGGCCGTCTGTTGCGGCGAGTGTGAGTTGCGTCATGCGTAACCTGATGTTCTTTGCGGCCGTGATGGCCGGTCTCGGCGTCTATATGGCGCATAGCGCCAACCGTATCGAGACGGCCAAGGCGCAGCCGGTGCAGGTCAAGATGGCTGCCGTGCAGCCGCAGCCCAAAATGGTGGTGTCGCCGAACACGCGCAGCGTCAGTCTCGCTCGTGACGGTCGCGGTCACTTCCAGGCCGATGCGCGGATCGAAGGCCGCAACATTTCCTTCCTGGTGGATACCGGCGCGTCGGTCGTCGCGCTGAACGAGACGGCGGCGGCGCGGATCGGTGTGCGGCCGTCGCGCGGCGATTTCAATTCCACCGTGTCGACAGCGAATGGCTCGGTGAAGGCCGCGCGCGCTCGCCTCGCCAGCGTCGATATCGGCGGCGTCGTGGTGCGCGATGTCGATGCGCTGGTGCTGCCGGATACGGCGCTGTCCGAGAATCTGCTCGGCATGGCCTATCTGTCGCGCCTCAAGCGTTTCGAATACGCCAACGGCCGGCTGGTGCTGGAACAATAGGGTTCTGCGCCGTCCCGCGTTCGCGGGGACGACTCGGAGTTAAGCCCCCGTATCGGCTCTCAAACCGCCGCAATTTGCCAGCACAGGCTGCATTCCCGCCTTCCCATGCGCCTTGGCGTTCGCTAAGGCTGCGCGACTGTTTCCCAGAGGATTTGCGAATGTTTCCGACGCCGAAGCCGGTTCTGACGCCGAACACCTATGCCTACGAATCCGAGCCGATGGTGAAGGCGACCGGCTTTCGCGAATACGACGCGCGCTGGCTGTTCGGCAAGGAGATCAACCTGATGGGCATTCAGGCGCTGGGCATGGGGCTCGGCACCATGATCGGTGAGATGGGCGTCAAGCGCGAGATCGTCACCGGCCATGATTTCCGCGGCTACTCGGCGTCGATCAAATACGCGCTGATTTCGGGCATGCTGGCTGCCGGTTGCAAGGTTCACGACATCGGATTGTGCATGACGCCGATGGCGTACTTCGCGCAGTTCGATCTGGATGTGCCGTGCGTGGCGATGGTCACAGCTTCTCACAACGACAACGGCTGGACCGGGGTGAAGATGGGGGCCAATCGCCCGCTGACGTTCGGCCCGGACGAGATGACGCGGCTGAAAGAAATCGTGCTCGGCGCCAAATTCGATCTCAAGGGTGGCGGGTCCTACGCCTTCGTCAACGATTTCCCGGCGCGCTATATCGCCGATCTCACGACGCGGCCAAAACTGAAGCGCAAGATCCGCGCCGTGGTCGCCTGCGGCAATGGCACTGCGGGTGCGTTCGCGCCGAAGGTGATGGAAGCGATTGGCTGCGAGGTGATTCCGCTCGATACTGAACTGGATCACACCTTCCCGAAGTACAATCCGAATCCGGAAGACCTGGAAATGCTGCACGCAATGCGGGACGCGGTGCTGCATCACAAGGCCGACGTCGGTCTCGGCTTCGACGGCGACGGCGACCGCTGCGGCGTGGTCGACAACACCGGCGATGAAATCTTCGCCGACAAGGTCGGCGTCATGCTGGCGCGCGATATGTCGGCGATCCACAAGAATGCGCAGTTCGTGGTCGACGTGAAATCGACCGGACTTTTCGTGACCGACCCGGTGCTGATCAAGCAGGGTGCGAACACGACGTACTGGAAGACCGGGCATTCCTACATGAAGCGCCGCACCCATGAGGTCGGCGCGCTCGCGGGCTTCGAGAAGTCCGGCCACTTCTTCTTCAACGCGCCGTATGGCCGTGGCTACGACGATGGTCTGATCTCGGCGATCGCGGTGTGCGACATGCTCGACCGCGCCCCGGGCAAAACGATGGCCGACCTGAAGGATGCGCTGCCGAAGACGTGGTCGTCGCCGACCATGTCGCCGCATTGTGCCGACGAGACCAAATACGGCATCGTCGCGCAGGTGGTAAAGCATTTCGAGGATGCGAAGGCCAAAGGCGCGAAGGTCGCCGGTCAACCGATCCGCGATCTGGTGACGGTCAATGGCGTGCGGGTCACGTCGGAAGACGGAAGCTGGGGACTGGTGCGTGCCTCATCGAACAAGCCGGAGCTGGTGGTCGTGGTCGAAAGCCCGGTCTCGGAACAGCGCATGCGCGACATGTTCGAGGCGATGGATTCGGTGCTGCGCACCCATCCGGAAGTCGGCGAGTACAATCAGAAGATCTAGATTTGGGTGAGGGTTATCACGTCCTCAGTGTCATCCCTGCGAAAGCAGGGACCCATACGCTGTGCCGTTTCGTTTGACGAGGCGCAGGAATCGTTCTTCAAGGTGATCAGAGGTTATGGGTCCCCGCTTTCGCGGGGACGACGCTGAATGGTGTTTCGAGTCTCACCCCGCCAGAGCTGGCACCGGCAGCGATGTCACCGACTTGATTTTTTCCATCGCGAAGCGCGACGTGACGTTCTTGAGCGTCACCGCGCCGATCAGTTTTTTGTAGAACACGTCGTAGCTCGCCATGTCTGCGACGACGACGCGCAGCATGTAATCGACATCGCCGGCCATACGATAAAATTCCATCACTTCCGGCATCGCGCTGACCGCGTCGGCGAATTTCTTCAGCCATGCTTCCGAGTGATCGCTGCTCTCGACCGACACGAACACCGTGATGCCGAGACCGATCTTGTTCTGATCGACCAGCGCCACGCGGCGTAGGATGATGCCATCCGCTTCAAGGCGCTGGATCCGTTTCCAGCATGGCGTCGAGGACAGTCCGACCCGGTCGCCGATCTCGGCGACGGACAGCGAGGCGTCCTCCTGCAGGACGGTCAGGATCTTGCGGTCGATGGCGTCGAGGCGGCGGCTGCTCTCGGCGGCGGGTGCGGACGTGTCTGACATGAAAAGAACTTTGTTCTATCTGTGAGCTTGAGAGACCACATACAGAGAAAATTATTCTCATACAAGGGGCGTTTTGACCCTCTTGAGGCCTTCTAGACTACCTGTGCGGCCTTGCTCGACGCCAAAAGCGCATCGACTTCAACACGTTGCGGCGAGGCAAAGGCGCCGCCGAACCGGGTGCATTTGAGAGCAGCCGTGGCGGATGCAAATCGCAGCGCCTTCTCGAGTGGCTGTCCCTCGGCGATCGACAACGCAAACGCACCATGAAAAGCGTCGCCGGCACCGAGCGTATCGACGGTGTGGACCGGAAACGCCGGCATGTGCCGTGGTTCGCCGTTGCTGCCAAGCCATCTGACGCCCTTCGCGCCGGAGGTGACTGCCAGAAATGCCGAGGTCAGTCCGGCGATCTTGCGCAGCGACGAGAGGTCGTCGCTCTCGCCTGCGGTGGCATGCAGCGCTTCCGCCGAAAAGATGATGTGCGACGCGACGGTCAGCAGGCCTTCGCGCAGCGACATGGTGCGGTCCGCATCGACCACCACCGGAATGCCGCGCCTGTGGGCCTCGACGCAAACGTCGGTGATGAATTCGGCGCAGCGATTTTCAACCATGACGCCGTCGATGTCGTGGAGAAGCTGGTCCGGGGCAGGCAGTTCCACCGTCCACAGTTTCGGATCGCGATAGGTGACGATGGTGCGCTCGCCGCTCGGATCGATCATGATGTTGGAGATCGGCGTGATGATGCCGTCCATCGTGATGAAGCCGCCGGTGTCGATGCCTTCCGCAGCCATTTGCTGATGGATTGCGGTGTTTGCATTCTCCGGGAGGCCGCCGATCGGACCGGTCAGCGCAACGCGCCCACCCAGACGATTGATCGTGATGCCGGAGTTCAGCGCGTTGCCGCCTGCAATCTCGGTGAAGCTGCTGGCATTCTCCTTGCTGCCGCGCTTTGGCACCTCCTGCACCTGATAGATCAGGTCGCGCACCGGCATGCCAATGCACAGGATGCGCGGAGGCTTCTTTTGATGAGGGTCGTTGTGAGCGTTCATCATGGTCGATAACAGGTCACGAGATATCAGGTTCCGCAATGGAACCTGGCGAAAGCCGCTACGCCTGAAGCCACTGCCCCAAAAGATGATGCGCAATCGCCACCGGATGCGGGCCGGTCATGCCATCGGGATGCTCGCGCTTGAGCATCAGTTGTGCCTCGTCGCGGCTGAACCAGCGCGCATCCTCAAGCTCCGTGCGGTCGACCACAATATCGTCGGTGGTCGCGACAGCCGTGCAGCCGATCATCAGCGATGACGGATAGGGCCAAGGCTGGGCGAGGTAATAGCCGACGTCGCTGCAAACGATCCCGGACTCTTCCAGAATTTCGCGGCGGACGGCATCCTCGATCGTCTCGGCCACTTCGACGAAACCGGCGAGACATGACCACATGCCGGGCGGAAACTGCTTCTGCCGCCCGAGCAGGCATTTGTCGCCGTTGGTCACCAGCATGATGACGACAGGATCGGTGCGCGGAAAATGCTCGGTCTTGCAGTTGGGGCAATCGCGCTTCCATCCACCGGTGGTCATCGCCGAGCGTGTGCCGCAGTTGCAGCAGAAACCGTTACGCTGATGCCAGCTCACCAGCGATTTCGCCATGGCGATGGTGGACAGTTCGTGCGGTGGCAGCGCGCCTTGCGTGATCTGCCCGCGCAGGTCGCCGACCACCACGTCGTTACGCCCAATCAGCTTCTCGACGGCAGGCGCGGGGATGCCCATGCCGAACACTGCCGCGCCATCGCGCAGGCCCAGAAAAATGGTGCCGGGATTGGCGCCGTAGCCACGCGCCTCGTCGAGAGTGAGGCACGCGCGCGGACCGTCCGTGTCCTGCTTCACCAGAATGGAATCGCGATAGACCACATAGGCCCGCGCGTTGCGGTGGGTTTCCAGCGCAAACAGTTTTTCGTTGTCGGTGCGCAGATGCGCAGCGCGGTCGATCGGGTTGCTGATGAAGCCGGGTTGACCGAGCGGAAACGGCTTTGCTGCTGTTGTTGTCATTCTTATTTATCCAGCCAGATCTTGCGCCGGAGCGCTGAAATGAAAGCCCTCACCTCTTCCGGGTCGTGCGCGAGTGCCGGCACGACGCCCCACACCGGGCGCGGCCAGGCCGCATCGGTCTTGCGCCGGGCGATAATATGCATG
>JAKFUP010000214.1 GCA_021732625.1 Hyphomicrobiales bacterium | reverse complement strand
GCCTTGGCCCAATGCGTGCTCGCAACCCAGCTTGCTCTCTCCGGCATAGACCCAGCCTCTAAATTTTTTCGCAATCTCGTGGAAATGATCTTTGAGGCGCCTCTTCGTCATCCTCTCGAAGAGACGCCCATCCTATTCTTCGAACTCGACCGGCTGGTGTCAAAGGTCCCAGTTACTTGCCACGTTGCTTCTTGGGTGCTGGGATTTCAAGTGCGTCGTAATTGAGCGTTACATACCGGCAGCGTTTTCCGTTGGCCATGAATTGGCGAGTAAGCTTGCCGTCTGTTGCCTTCACCAAAATACCGCGAGTATCGAGTTCAGCGAGCACAAGTGTGGATGCTGCTGCCGGTTTGACGAGGTGCTTCATCCGACTATGACGAATTAAGACCGCTCGCTTCGATGCGCCAATCTTGCGAACCATTCCCCACGTACCCTTCGCGTTAGAATGTTCCCCTTTGCCGATAGACGGAAAACGTTTACCGGCTGACACCAATTTGCCGATGCGACGAACGAAAGCGTCTGTCGCTTCAGCCGGGGAAACCGTCGCTGAGCGTGCCCTCCTATACAGGCGCTTCAGCGCTAATGTCGCTCGCTTCTCACTCCACGGTCCAATTTGATACTCGGCCATCAAGTGCGCGGCGGCGTACACGATCCCGAACTTTCCTGCGAAGCGGCGTTCCCAAGGAGTTGACTCGCCAACCCCGACCTTAGTCAGGAAATCTGAGATCAGTTTTTTGACAGCCTCCGATACCTCACTTTTTTTCGGCACGATGGCGTTCAGGAACGCGGGCATTGCAACCCCATAGTTTTCAGCGATGGCTTGTTCGAGGCCCGCAACCAGATCCGCAGACTTCTTCATACGCTGCTTTTCGCTTCCTTTTACGCGATTGAAAATGCCGCCCTTGCGACCGCTGGGAACGGAAATGCCGATGGCGCGAACCTGTGCTCCTTCCGGCCGAGGCGATGTGGCGTCATCAATAGGGTTTTCGCCGGTTGAAATCGCTAAGGCAGCCCATGTGAGGTTTTGAAGTGCCGGGTTGCCCGTAGCTGCTTTAGACCGCAGAGTTCCTCGGCCGCTTGGAATGAGGTAGGGGAGCAAGGCCAGCTTCACCTTTGAACCTCCGCCTTGCGCGCCCAAAGAACGGCCTTCCTCGTCTAGGGCCACTGAAAGATGATTGTGCGCGAAGCAGAAATCTTCGACCGCTCGCTCGGTGATCGCGAAGCTAACGAGGTCGGTCTTCCTGCAGCGGCCGATCATCGAAGTTGAGACGCGGGCAGCCGTCGTTTTGCCTGATGAACTTTTCGTCCGGTCATTATGGCGAGCAGCTTTTGGCTGGGTGCCGTGCAGATGGAAGATTACGCCCTCGTCCTCGCGCGCAAGCTCGAGAAGGCTGCTCGCTGGAGCGAGGCTCGCCGCTAGAATTAGGAAGTCCGAGTGTCGGCAGGGACTCTTGATTCCTGCCTTCCAATCTTCGAGTGTGCCAGCCGTCAGACCCAGTGCGGGATCAATTTGATCTTGCCAGTCGTAGATGACTTTTCCCGCGAGTTCTCCAAACGTTTCTCCGGGGTAGATGAAGGCGTTCCCCTCCCAACCCGTTTTGCCAGTGCTTTCGCGGTGGCGTGCATCGCGAGCCGCCAATGCGGCCTTGACCGCTTTGACTGGATCACCCTCAACATCCGCATCCTTCTTCAAAAGAAAATCAGCGATCTTGTGAGGTGAGCGCATCAACTCGCGAGGTACATTCACGACCTTGATGCCGCCGCCAAGCGCTGCGTACTCGAATTCGAGGAAAGTTTCTTCGGTCTGGCGGCTGTAGATTGAGCCTATGCAACGAAGTGTTGGAGAGGATGAAGTATTAGTCATAAAATTTGCTCCCTTACTGTGAGCAGATGAGCAACTGCTCACTGCTCACCGTGAATGATCGGTTTGAGAAGTAGTCATGATTGAATGGAGGCGCTTGCAGCTTTACGCGCAGGAACTATCGAAGATGGGTTTTGATGGCACTAACAGCGGTGCTAGCGGGTCTATGACGCGGATTCGTCAGGTTGGTGATGTCATCCGCCGCGTAGTCTCGACGAGCGTGCCGTGATGGTGACGACAGCCATAAAGGAACGTTCGATCACCGGCACGCAGGCTAAGCAGCCAGAGGTCGGATTCGATCTGGTGCTTCAACGCCAAAGGAAGTTGACGTCGTTGCTGACGTCCGTTCCTACCTCGATAGGCGACGTTTTGGTTGACAACCCTTTTGGTGGAATAACCTATCCGCGAGGCTAGGTCACCGATTGGCTGGATAACAACGGGCTTCGAGTATCGCGTCGTGAGGTAATGCGCCTCAATGGTCAGAGCTTCGCGAAGTTCGTCATATGGTGCTCCAGCGACAACGAAGTGGAAATGTCCTGCCCAAGCAATTTTGGGTTGATCGATGCGAAGCGAGCATTCGAAACCGCCGATGGCAACGATGCGCCGCTTCATTTGTTGTAGGCGACGACGTAACCACTGTTTCGCTGCGTGAATGTTTGATGACCGCAGACAACCTTCCGCTATCTCCCATTTTGGATGCACGATGGTGACAAAAAATAAGGGCCCAGGATTGAGGTCGAGGATCCGATAGGCTTGAGGTATAATGCGTGAGCGGTGGCCGCGGCTTGCCAGCCAATCGCCGTCCCAGCCGCTCATGTGACGGTCGAAAGCGGATGCTGCAAACTTGTCGTGTACACCGCTCAGATCATTACTTAAATGGCGGAACCGCGCGATCATCTCCATGTTACGGACCGTGCATTGCTCAATCGTTTCGAATTTTTCCAATCCGATCATATGCAGCATTGTGATATTTGGGTCGTGATCGAGTTCGCGGTTTTCGAGACGCGCACGCCGGAGCAGCCGAGGAATTATCATGACTGCACCGTCTCGAAGGTCGAGCGCTGGAGCTTTGACTCCATATATTTGTCGAGATCAGACGTGCGATAGCGGATTGAGCGACCCACGCGGCAGAACGCCGGGCCAGTGCCATAGAGGCGATGTTTTGCCAAGGTCGATGTCGCAGTCCGCATATAAGCGGCTGCCTCGTGAGGTGTCTGGTACGGGTCGTTTATGTCAGTGAATTTTTTCACTTGTTTTCTCCTCGCTGGTAAATTCCAGCAACGAGAAAACTCTACCGGTAAAGCCGAAATTCTAGCGGACTGTAAAATCAAAATTACGCGCGGTTTAGATTCTCTTCAGTCGCTACCAGCAAGCCGCGAGATTCGCGCACCGAGAAACCATTCAATACCAAGAGGCTTCCGTTCTTGAAAGTCTGCCGTCGTCCAACGATTCAATAGAATTCGAAGTTGATGCGATTTGATACCCCGTTTGATCTTCCAAGCAATAACTGCTCCTTTTCTAAATGAGTCGTCTGTCTTGCGTCGTTGGAGGGTTTTTGGAAGCTTGGATTGAAGGCGATCCAAAACAATCACGGGACCTGCAAGCAATTGGTTCTTCTTGGGATGCTTCACGGCAATCCCAGATTCGCGGAGAATTGCGAATACCAACGCGGCCCATAAAAACCAGTACCGTTTTTCGCGCATCTGCGCTGCTTCGATGGCGAGCGTCTTCATAAAGCAATGAACGATTAGCTCTGAACCTTTTAGAACTCGATCAAAAAAAGCAGTCGGACGCTGTCGCTCTAACGCGGTTGGTTGCTCATTGAAATAGCGATCTACAAGCGAAACAAAATCCGATTGGAATGCGAACTTGTCTTCTTGAAACGCCTTAATGGCTCGTTTCATTTCTCGCTCGTCTTTCGCAATTTGAGCACTATCCTTTTTCCAGACTTTGTTTCTTAGAATGCGTGCTCTCTTCAACAAGTTTGCCGCAGCCGTCTGTATATGCCGAAGGGGAACTACACTGTCAGCGGGTAATAAACACGATGCAAAGAGATCGGTCGCCTGCTGGAGTTTTTTACGAGTGTCGTAGTCGATCTTTAATTTTGAGATTTGCTCGGTGTATCGCCACTCAGAATCCGAAACTCCGACGTTCAATATCGACCGGTTGATTTTTTTTACAATTACATGGCTGGCTGACTTGCTCATTTGGCCCTCCATGCGACGTGGATATCTCCCATCTGGCCCATTAGTGATTGCCCAATCCGTTCAGAAGCCTGTTTCAGTGGGTCTATGCTCAGATGAGCATAACGTTGGGTTGTACTGGATTGCGTGTGTCCGAGGAGTTTTCCAATGATTGGCAGGCTCAACCCCTCGCCCGCGCCAATACTAGCGTGCGTGTGCCGAAGGTCGTGAATACGAACACCAACAAGTCCCGCGCGCTTCGAAACCGTTGCCCACGGCTTCTTCAAATCAGCTTTCGGACAGTTATCGTCGGATGAGGCGATGACATAGTCGCCTTGCCGAGGCAGATCGCTGATGATCGCCATCGCCGGGCCGTTCAAGATAATTGATTTGCGCCCGGTTTTGCTGTCGGGAAGTAGAAGTAGGCCACGCTGGAGATCAACGTACTCCCACTTGAGGTGCAGTATCTCGCGAAGACGGGCACCTGTCAGGATCAACAGCCTTAGCGCCGCTGCCGCATAGACATCGATCTTCACGAACCGATTTTCCGGCTTGGGTGCGTGCTTCGAATTCGGCTTGGACATGTCAACGTCATACGGAATGCCGACCGTCTCGGCTTCGCGAATGGCAGCGCCAAGCCGGGCAAGTTCGTCTGAGCTCAGGAATCGCTCGCGCCGCTGCTCCCGAAATGCCCGAATGCCGTTGGTCGGGTTATGACCGAACGGCACGACATTGCAGATTGCTGCGTAGCGATAAATCGAGCTGATGCATTCCATGACACGATTAGCCGTCATCGGGTGCGTCAGGCCGACCTTGGCGTGGATTTTCGAGATATCTGCCGTCGAAATGTTCCTGAGCTTCATCGACCCGATCAGCGGGTTTGCATGCTTTCGGACAGCGATTTCGTAGTTCACAACCGTACCTGGTTTCAGCTTCGCCTTGGCCTCGTCGCGTAGATACCGCTGTGCAAACTCACGGAACGTTTCGCTCTCGCGTTCGGTCTTACGTGCAGCAGCTGGGTCTTGGCCGAGCGCGATTGATGCCAGCAACTCCTTCGCAGCCTGCCGAGCCTGCTCCGGTGTGAACTCGCGCGACCCGAACGTGTGGCGCTTTTTGGCCACGCGCCGCCCACCAGCACCCGGCCGATATTCGACGAACCACGAAATTGACCCCGACGGCGCCAGCCGCACGCCGAAGCCAGCGAGATGATCGTCGTAGGCGATTACGGCGCGGTCGCTGTCGGGCAGGGCATCGATGGTACGTTTGCTGATGCGAATGAGCATGGAAGCCGGTTTCGGTTTGTTCTCCGTGTCGCCACCGTGTCGCCACCGTGACGGAATTTACAGGACACCACCGAAATCGAGATGTCAAAGAAAACCAGCATTTTCATATGCTTATGACACGTCAGGAAACGTGAGGCATCATGGGGAAACGAGCTTGATGGCACTCATAACCTGAAGGTCCTAGGTTCAAATCCTAGCCCCGCAACCAAATTGCTTTCCGGCCGGGAAGGCAAACGAAAAGGCCGCTCGTTGAGAGCGGCCTTTTTTAACGAACGTCCGTCGGATCACAGCTTATTGCGTGCGGCGTGTGCGCGAGATGGCATAGGACTGCGAACGGGCCTCGAAAATCGGGTCATTCGCGGGACCAGCAACGCCTTCCGGCAGATTGACGACCGGATCGCTCACCTTCTCGTCGCAAACCTTGTTATCCTGAAGCGCTGCGATGGAGATCGAGCCGAGCTTTACCGTCTTGCGGCTTTCTTCGGGCCACATGACGGTCGAGTCGTTAGTTGGATCGCCCGCCTCGCCTAAGATGGCCACGAAGTCGAACGTCACGGGCCCTTTACCGAGGCGCTCCTTCAGTTCATCAGCATAGAAGTTGTCGGGCTTGGCCTTGAGCTCGTCATCGCTCAAACCGAGTTGGCCGGCGCCGGCAACCGCCTTAAGCTTGGCGATTGTTGCCTTGCCAGCGCGATTGGTCAGCGTATACGCCTGCACAGCCCAATAATCGACACCTGCAAAGCTTGCCGGAACCGGACGGGCGTTCAGCCAGGCCGCTTGCTTTGTCGTCTCCGGGTTGGTGGCTGAAAATGCCTTGATTTTTTCGGCGTCTGGCTTTCCGTCCGGACCCGGCAACCTGACTTGCACGAATTCCTGGACCTGGCGCGGCGTCTTGGCGAAGAAGACCGGAGCCGAGATAACGTAGAAAACCATTGAGCCGGATGCGTCCTCAAAATCCAGGGCAATGCCGCGCGTCGTCTTGGTCTTGTCCGAAATGTTCGGGTTGCCGCCACCCATCGAGAATCGCGCCGTCATGGGAACGGTTTTGGCGAAGTGCGGCGCCTTTGACAGGCTTGCCGCCTCGGGCGAGGGGGTAAACGTTCCTTTAGCGCAATACCCCTTTGCGCCGCTTGCGCGGAAGCCCTTCCGGTTTCCACCCAGCGTGAACATGGTCTCGACGATCGCCTGCAAATCGGCTTCGCCAGAAGAATTCGGGTTAGCTTGGGCGGCTGGTGCGGGCGCGCCAGCTGCGGGTGGCGTTTGAGCTAGCGCCGTCCCCGCGAGCAGGCACGCGGTCACAGTCGTGCAGATTTGGACAATTCCATTCGACATTGTCAGTTCCCCTTCCTTGGTTATCCCGGGATTTTGCCCGAAAGTCACAGCCTCCTTTCGAATGTCGTGGCTTCGTTGTTACTGTTTCATGCCGGTTCAATCTGACACGGGCGTCGAGGCTTTACTTGGTAGCCGCGTCCTGATAACTTTCATCTAATTGTGCCGAAGTAGAACTCAACTTCGGGAACGCAAACAAAAAGGCCGCTCTTTGGGAGCGGCCTTTTTGCTGTCTGGTGATATCGAAAATTCTGGTCATCGCTTCGCGAGCAAGCCGGGGGGAAGTGACCAGCTTCCGCCCCGGCTCTAACTCGAGCCAAGGGGTATCTATGGCTCAAGCTACTCAGCGCAGAGGTACGGAACATGATCCGACCCAACACCCGGATGCTGCCGGGCTATCCCCGGATGTTGGGCCGGATTCATGCTCCGATCAGGCAGCAGCTTTCTTCGCTCCGGCCGGAACTTCGGCAACGGTCTTCAGAATCTGCGAAGCGATGGCGTACGGGTCGCCCTGCGAGTTTGGGCGGCGATCTTCGAGATAGCCCTTGTAGGCATCGCCCTTGACGAAGGAGTGCGGAACGCGAACCGAGGCACCGCGGTCGGCAACGCCGTAGCTGAACTTGTTCCACGGAGCCGTCTCGTGCTTGCCGGTCAGGCGCTTGTCGTTGTCCGGGCCGTAGACCGCGATGTGGTCCATGAGGTTCTTTTCGAAGGCTGCCATGAGTGCTTCGAAGTAGCCCTTGCCGCCGACCGTGCGCATATACTCGGTCGAGAAGTTGGCGTGCATGCCCGAACCGTTCCAGTCGGTGTCTCCGAGCGGCTTGCAGTGATACTCGATGTCGATTTCGTAGGTTTCAGTGAGCCGCTGCAACAGATAGCGAGCCATCCACATTTCGTCGGCGGCTTTTTTGGAGCCCTTGCCGAAGATCTGGAATTCCCACTGGCCCTTCGCCACTTCGGCGTTGATGCCTTCGTGGTTGATGCCGGCTGCGAGGCAGAGATCGAGATGCTTCTCGACGATCTCACGCGCGACCGAGCCGACGTTGCTGTAGCCGACGCCGGTGTAATACGGCCCCTGCGGCGCCGGATAACCCGAAGTCGGGAAGCCGAGCGGGCGGCCGTCCTTGTAGAAGAAGTATTCCTGTTCGAAACCGAACCATGCGCCGGGGTCGTCCAGAATAGTCGCGCGCTTGTTGGTCGAATGTGGCGTGACGCCATCCGGCATCATGACTTCGCACATCACCAGAACGCCGTTGGTGCGCGCGCCATCCGGATAAACTGCGACTGGCTTCAGCACGCAATCCGAGCTGCGGCCTTCGGCCTGCATCGTCGAGCTGCCGTCGAAACCCCACAACGGAAGCTGCTCGAGCGCCGGAAAGCTGTCGAATTCCTTGATCTGTGTCTTGCCGCGAAGGTTTGGCGTCGGCGTATACCCGTCGAGCCAGATGTACTCGAGCTTGTACTTGGTCATTTCGTCTCTCTCTTGGTTGCGATGCGTAGGGAAATATTCCAGAGATATCCCGAAGGCTGCTGGTCGCGCAGTTGTCTGGCTCCCAACCAAGAAGTTACTAAGCATTTAATATGCCAAACGGGCGCTGGCTGCTTCTTGTGCGCCAGCCCGCGCTGCATAGCGATTATGCGCTTTAGGCTCAGGCAAGGTCTTGAGCCTGCAATAGCTTGCCAATGTTTTCAGCGGGCCGCGGAGAGTGCTTTTGCTTCAATCAAATCGCAATGCCGCAAAAAACATCTGCTGATCTGCGCCGCAGTTTTTCTGCGTGCACATATTGTCGGCATTTGATGCTTTTCGATGCGGCAAATCGCGCAAGGGATGTGCGAAGCGTGATATCGTCACCATCTGAGCGAGGTCACTCAGCGTCCAAAGGAGAGACAACAAGAAGGAGAAACATGTGATGAGTACGACTTCAATTGAGACCACGTCGCGGCCCACCGCGACAATCTACCAATTCCCGCAGCGCGGCCGGATGTTGTCCGCCACACAGCGTGGTGAGACTAAGTCGGTACTGGAAGCAATGACACGCGTAGCAACCTCAAGCTGGTATCACGAAGCTGCCATCGATGAATCCCGGCGTGCCGGAAAATGATGGTGTCGTGTAAACGAGTATCGGCGTATCGCCGAACATCGACGCGATCGTGAGTAGGGGCTGAACACGACGTTCGGCCCTTTTGCTTTGTGTGTTGTCTTATTTAGGGGGCTCACGTCGTAAGCGTCACGCGCCGAAGATCGACCAGCCCATTCTCTTTGCCAGCGTCTCGAGCGCGATACGGCCGAGGTGCGAATTGCCTGAATCGTCGAGACCAGGCGACCAGACTGCAATCGATGCCTTGCCTGGAGCGATTGCGAGAATACCGCCACCGACTCCGCTCTTGCCGGGCAGGCCGACGCGATAAGCGAATTCACCCGAACCATCATAGTGACCGCAGGTCAGCATGATTGCGTTGATGCGGCGTGCGCGCTCGGCCTGCACCACCTGAAATCCCGTCGATGGATCGCGTCCCTTGTTGGCAAGGAAGCGCGCGGCCATCGCGAGTTGCCGGCATGACATCGCAATCGCGCAATGATGGAAGTAGACACCCAGCGTGTATTCGACGGGGTTCTGCAGCACGCTGAACGACTTCATGTAGTTGGCGAGCGCGGCATTTCGGAAGCCGGTGCGTTGTTCGGAGGCTGCGACCTTCTCGTCGATCTTGATCGACTGATCCTGCGCCAAGAATCGCATGAAGCGGAGGATTTCGCCAAGCGCCACGCGCGGCTCGTGTCCTGACAGGATGACGTCGGTGACGGCAATTGCGCCGGCATTGATGAAAGGATTGCGCGGGACGCCTTCCTCACGCTCGAGCTGAACGATCGAGTTGAACGGGCTGCCCGATGGTTCGCGGCCGACGTGTTGCCAGAGATGATCGCCGACCATGCCGAGCGCAATCGTCAACGTGAAGACCTTGGAGATACTCTGGATGGAAAACTGCACGTCGCTGTCGCCGCCGGTCACGACGTTGCCGTCCGTATCGATCACCGCGATGCCGAACGCATCGATATCGACGTTGGCCAGCTCCGGAATATAGGAAGCCACCTTGCCGCGATCGGTACGCACCGCCATCTCGGCGGCGATCTCCCTGACGACGGTTTCGAGATGCGCAGGACTGTGGTTCATGTCATCCGCGGTTGTTGCTTGCGCCGCATAGATCGGACAGATAGGGATCGCATGCAATACGCAAATTGTATGTGATCTTGCAACTCACGGGCTGTTGGCGGCTTGTGATAGATGGACCGCAAATTGCCTGGGAAGGCTTTTATCGAATGCGAACGATCGCACTTGTTCTGGCTGGGTTGCTTTTGGCGGGAAGTGCCGTTGCGCAAACCGCAAACTACGACCTGACGGTCTCAGTCGATGCCACCAAGATCAACGGCAGCCCGTGGGATGGCGTGCCGGGTCTCGGAAACAGCCGCGTCAATCTCAATGCCCCACCGGATGTCGCGGTGTGCATCGTTCAGGCCGAGAAGAAGCCTCAGTGTATCTGGCGCGAGCAGGGCAGACGTTTGCTGTCGATCTGCCAGAACTCGCGTACATGTACGTTCGAATCGCTTGCGCTGCCGCCGCCGCCATTCGGATTGCTGTTCATCGATATCGACGCCCGCCGGCACGATCTGATCGACATCGTCGTTCTGACCGGCAACGCGACGGCGGCCGGAGAAGCTGAGATCGAGCTTGCACTCGGCTCGGCCGTTGCAACATTGACGCCTGCCTTGTCCGATCTCGCCAAGGAGCGCGGGTTGCAAAAAGCCAAAGTCATTCCGCTTCGGGACTGTGAGGGCAATGCGGATTGCAGGCTGATGCAATCACAGTTTCGGCTGAAACAGCGCAATTAATCCCGCAGCGACAGCCCCGTCGCTGCCTCGAGTTCAGGGATCGCCTGCGACGAGCCGAGCACCTTGATGGTGGTCATTCCCATCTCGCGGGCTGGCTTGAGGTTCACGCCGAGATCGTCGAGATATACGCAGCGCTTCGGATCGACGCCGAGCGCTTCAACCATCATTTGATAAATCCGCGGATCGGGTTTTCTCAATCCAATCTTGGCCGACTCGATGATGTGATCGAACAGCGTCATCACCTCTGCGATGTAGAGCGAGCGTCCGCCTTTGCTGCCCATCGCATTGGCCGGAAGGTTGTTGGTGATGCAACCGGTCCTGAAGCTCGCCTTGACGCGCCGCAGCGCTTCGATCATCTCGGGACGCAAATCGCCCGAGAGAAGCGCGACCACATCCCGGCCTCGCACCTCGGCACCTAACGCATGTGACTCGGAAGCGAAAAGCTCATCGAAGGTTTCGATGCCGATTTCGGCTCGCTCGAATTTGGCCCAGGCATTCTCGAGGTGATTGACGGTGTTGGTGCGACGGATGATGTCTTTGGGCAGGCCGTGCTCAGCCTCGAAGCGGGCAAAGGCCTCAAACGGAGATGAGGTTATCACTCCGCCAAAATCCCAGATCACTGCTTCGATCATTCTTGCCCGCCTTCTGTGCTCTTTCGGGAACGGCTAACACGATGCCCGGACAGAGGCCAGTATCGACGGTTGCCGCAACGAAAAAGGCCCGGCACTTGCCGGGTCTTTCTCCTCGGACGTTATTGTTGGTTGTTACAGCTTCAACGCACGCTTGAGGCTGTCGAGTTGGGCCGCAATCTCACCGGGCTTCGTCACCGGGTACGAGCAGAAACTCTTGGTGCAGGCGAATGCCGCGGGTCCATCCGGGAAATCCGGATAGTCCACATCGGGACTTGCGAGTGCGCCTTCACGTTTGTCCCACCACTCCGCACGCTTGTGGTGCAGTGGATAGGACAGGGCCGCGCGATAGAGCTCGGCGGAGCGCGGGTCGTCCTTGGCGCCGACGATGGTGACGTGAACCGGTTCGTTGCGCAGTTCGTCTTCAGCGATCAGCACATCCGGCAGGAACGCCAGTGAGTCCAGAATGGCCGGCGACGTCAGATAGCCCATGCCTGCTTCTGCGATCTCACGATAGCGTTGCTCGCCGGTGTAGGACGACAGCAGGTTGAACATCCGTACCGTTGTCACGTTATCCTCGCGTTGCTTGATCGGCTTTGCGAGATGCTTGGCATCGGGAGAGGCAGCGACGATGAAGCCACCGGTGCTCTGGTCGATGAAGGTCTTGGCGATGAAATCCGCTGTCGTGGCTGCATGCGTCAGCCACTCGCGGCTGCCGGTCGAGCGATGCAGCGCCAGCAGCGCCTTGGCCATCTCGACGTTGTCGGCGAGATAAGGACCGCCCTTGTCATGTTCGGCGTGGCGGAAGCCGCCGCCCGGAAGCGAGCGGTTGGCAATCGCCCAGTTCGCGGCCTTGATCGCGAGATCGCGTGCTTCGGTGATGCCGGTCGCATCATAATAGGCAAGCACGCCCGAGATCGCCTGCGCGGTTTCGCGCGCGTATTGCCGCTTGTCGACGCCGGGCGAGCCTTCGTCGAGACCCATCGACGAGTAGAATCCGCCATCCGGCGCGGCCATCGTGTTCTTCAGGAAGCTGTAGATGCGATCTGCCGCTTGACGGTATGCCGGATCTGGAAACATGACCGAGGCGCGCGAATAGGCGGAAAGTGCAGCCTCCTGCACGAACATCGGAAATTCACGGACCGGGGCCGACCAGTCCGCGCGCAGATTGACCTGACCGACGGCGCCGGTGCTCTTGTCGATCATCGACAGCATGCCCTTCAAAGTCTTCTGGATGCGTGCGGTCTGTTCCTTGTCGCCTAGCCGCGCGCGATGAAGCGCCCAGTTCAGCGTTGTGTTGTCGACCAGCTTGCTGCGGCTCCAGCCGCCATTCTCCTTGTCGAATTTGCCGTCAATGAAGCTGACGATTTCATTGCGCTGCGCATCGTTGAGGCCGGTGGCGAGCGTGCGCTGGCGCTCAACCGGCGGCTCGGCATAGGCGATTGGCGTGGGGTCTTTTACGGTGCCCTCAAGAATTGGAATGAAAAACTGCGGTGAGTAAAAGCCGCGCAGCTTTACGATCTCCTTGCCGTCCGGTCCGAAGATGATGGTCGCGGGCCAGCCGAAGTTCT
>JAKFUP010000149.1 GCA_021732625.1 Hyphomicrobiales bacterium | reverse complement strand
TTACCCCATTCGTCGGTCAGCGCCTGCCTGGCAGCGGCCAGCGGCTTCATGTCCCAGGGAAGTGCAATAGCCGGCGCGCCGGTATGGTCGATAAACTCCGCCCTGCAATCGCCGGGCAAACGATCGGTCACGAACTTACGGAACGCCGCGCGGATCGTTGCTGGATCCTGTCCCTCGACGAGGCGGAACGACACTTTTGCGGATGCGTGCGCGGGAATAACCGTTTTCGAACCCTCACCGGTATAGCCACCGAATATGCCGTTGATATCGCACGTCGGACGCGATGACACCTGTTCGATCAGCAGGCGATCCGTTTCACCCGCCGGAAGCGAAAGACCGATTGGTTTCAGGAACGAGTCCGCCGAGAGATTGAGACTCTTCCACTGCGCCAAAACGTCTGCGGGCAAATCCTTCACGCCGTCGTAAAAGCCCGGAACGGTGATGCGGCCATTGTCGTCATGTATACCGCCGAGAATCCGCGTCAGAACGCGGATCGGATTTTGCGCGCCACCGCCGTAGATGCCCGAATGCAGATCGCGGTTCGCCGCCTTGATCCGCACCTCGTCATAGACAAGACCACGGAGCGCCGTGGTGATGGCCGGCGTGTTCTGGTCCCACATGCCGGTGTCGCAGACGAGCGCGAAGTCAGCGGCAAGATCCGCTTTATGCTTTTGCAGGAACGGTCCGAAGTTCTTCGAGCCGACCTCCTCCTCGCCTTCGATCACAATGGTGACGTTGAGCGGCAACGAGCCTGTGACGCTCATCCATGCCCGGCACGCTTCGACGAAGGTCATCAGCTGGCCTTTGTCATCCTCGGCGCCGCGCGCGACGATGATCTTGCGGCCATCGGCGTGATCGGTCACCACTGGCTCGAACGGCGGGCGGTGCCACAGGTCGAGTGGATCGACCGGCTGCACGTCGTAATGGCCATAGAACAGCACATGCGGCTTGCCGGCTTGACCCTTGCTCTTAGCGACGATCGCCGGATGCCCCGCCGTTGGCCGCACCTCGGTCGCAAAGCCGAGCGTCGCTATATCGCTCGCCAGATGTTCCGCCGCCTTTTTGCAATCGTCAGCGAATGCCGGATCGGCCGAGATCGACTTGATGCGGAGCAGCGCAAACAACCGCTCGAGGCTGGCATCGAAGTCCGCGTCGATCCGCGCGAGGACCGAGTTCAGCGTTGTCTTGTCCAACATGGGCACTCTCCGGGCTTTCAAATACAATCCTGAGCATGCTTATAGCGCGCCCGGCGAAAGTGTGCAGCCGTCCGTAAACGAGCATCTATGCCCTTGGCGAGCATCACCGGCAGTGCAAATAATAAAAGCGGGAGAAAGCCATGCTGAAACTTCGGCCGAACTGCGAATATTGCGACAAGGATCTCGTGCCGTCTGCAACTGACGCAATGATCTGCAGCTACGAGTGCACTTTCTGCGCTGATTGCGTTGAAACGAAGCTCTCGAACGTCTGCCCGAATTGCAGCGGCGGGTTCGTGCCCCGGCCGATCCGCCCGGCAACCGAACGCCGCAGGGGCGTCAGCCTTGGCAGTCATCCGGCATCCACGGATCGCGTGCATGTCAAATACAGCCGCGAGGACGTCGCAAACCTCGCCGCTCAGGTCCGCAACATTCCGCCGGAACAGCGCTAACTCTTGAGCACGCTACCGCTTCAGCAGGCCACCGAGCGCGCCGCGCACGATCGAGCGGCCGATCGAGCCGCCCATTGATCCCGCGACCGAGCGTCCGACCTTGGCGGCGGCTCCGCCGATCACCGCACCGGTGACGGAGCGCGCGAGATCGCGAGCGACCACTTGCCCGGTCGAGAGCTTCTGGCCACGCGGCCGGTTGGTGCCGAAGATGGTGCCGACAATATTTGTCAGCTTGTCGAGGATGCCACCACCGCCCGGCGCCGGAACTCCTGGATCGGTGCCCGGCGTGCCAACCGGCGCTGCGGTTTGGGTCAGCCGCTTGTGCAGCATTTCGTAGGCAGACTCAGAATCGATGGTCTTGTCGTATTTTCCCTTCACCGGGCTCTTGGCCATGATCGCTTTGCGCTCTTCGGGCGTGATCGGTCCCATTCGCGCCGTCGGCGGGCGGATGAAAACCCGCTCCACCATCGCCGGTGTGCCGTTGCCTTCGAGGAATGACACCAGAGCTTCGCCCTTGCCGAGTTCGGTGATAACCTTGGTGGTGTCCAGCTTCGGATTGGGCCGGAAGGTTTGCGCGGCCGCGGCGACCGCCTTCTGGTCGCGCGGGGTAAAGGCGCGCAGCGCATGCTGGATGCGATTGCCGAGTTGCGCCAGCACGCGATCCGGCACGTCGATCGGATTCTGCGTGACGAAATAAACCCCGACGCCCTTGGAGCGGATCAGCCGCACCACCTGCTCGATCTTGTCGAGCAGCGCCTTTGGCGCGTCGGTAAACAACAGATGCGCTTCGTCGAAAAAGAACACCAGCTTCGGCTTCGGCGGGTCGCCTGCTTCCGGCAATTCCTCGAACAGCTCCGACAGCATCCAGAGCAGGAAGGTCGCATACAGCCGTGGAGACGTCATCAGCTTGTCGGCGGCGAGGATATTGATCATGCCCCGGCCTGCGCTGTCGGTGCGCATGAAGTCTTTCAGTTGCAGTGCAGGCTCGCCAAAGAAGCTCTCGCCGCCCTGATTTTCCAGCACCAGCAACTGGCGCTGGATAGTGCCAATTGTCGGCTTGGTGACATTGCCGAATTTTTGCGCTGCGGTCTTGATATCGTCGAGACCACCTCCGCTATCGTCGTCGCCCTTGCGTTTCTTGTCGGCGGGAGAAATCGCATCGAGGATCGATCGCAGATCCTTGAAATCGAGCAGCGGAAGCCCTTCCTCGTCGGCGATTTTAAACGCCACGTTGAGTACGCCTTCCTGGACGTCGTTGAGATCCAGCATCCGCGCCAGCAGCAATGGCCCCATTTCCGAGACTGTCGCGCGCACCGGATGGCCCTGCTCGCCGAACACATCCCAGAACACCGTCGAGAACTCGTCCGGCTGGAAATCGAGGTCCATCTCCTTGGCGCGCTTGAGGATAAAGTCCTTTGGCTCACCCAGCGCCGAAATACCTGACAGGTCCCCCTTGATGTCCGCCGCGAAAACCGGAACGCCTGCCCTCGCAAACCCTTCCGCCATGATCTGAAGCGACACTGTTTTACCGGTTCCAGTTGCCCCGGTTGCTAGCCCGTGCCGATTGGCAAGACCAAGCGTCAGCCAGGCCAGATTATCGCTTTTGCCGATAAAGATTTTTTCTGCGGTATCGCCGTTCGCCATCGATCCATCCCTCATCCTCCGGCCGATATTGCGTCGGAACGGACTTTTCTCGCATCAAAGCGATCAATCATTGCATACCCGCGCCAAGGCGGGCATTGGCCTTAGAAATATTATACGCGATATTGAAACCGATTGAACCCGCCCATCGTAACGGCGCTGAGGAGCCCTCTCACCGCGCAGTCCGTATCGACCCGTCAGCATCAAATCGCAATGACTTTGCCAGCCCTCGATCGGGATACAAGCCCGCGTTGCCGCGCAACAAAGTCTTGCATTGATGCAACACTCCGTCCGCGATCAATGACAAACACATCGTGCGACACGTTCGTCGCTTGTAATTGAAGCAACAGCGGCTCAAGGTAAAAAATAACGAAAGTCCGGCGAGCGGCCGGTCGGGTTGGGCACAATGCATATAGTCATCGGTCAACTGACACGTCTGGTCAGCGAACATTCAATTGTTGCGGCAGCTTATATTTCTTCCAACGCAATGTCCGGTGAACCTTACGCAGTCCGCCGCGACGAACCGTGCAACGGGCGCTTCAGATGGAACAGCGACTGACGCAAACGCATATCAGCAGCCTGTTCGCTATAAAGAATTGCCGCCTGTCACCAAATTTGCCTTCGAGTATCATGACATACCCCCTCTCCACGATTGACGGTCTTCACGCCCACACAGTCGCGAAGCTGAAATCCATCGGGATCCGGACCACGCACGCATTGTTGGACGCCGCACATAGCCCGAAGGCGCGCAAGGAACTGGCACCGCGCATCGGCGCCACCGAAAAGCAGGTGCTGGATTGGGCCAACAAAGCCAGCTATCTGCGAATCCCCGGTATCGGGCCGAACAAGACCGAATTGCTTCGCGCGGCCGGCGTCACCACCGTCCGGGAGCTTGCCATGCGCAATCCCGCCCGGCTTGCACAGGCGATGAAGGAAGCGAACAGCAAGCGCAAGCTGGTGGATATTCTGCCGTCGGAACGATCGGTGGAGCTGCTGATCGAGCGCGCCAAGAAGCTTCCGCCCAAAATCACTTACTAGACAACCCTGCCGCCAATACTACGTCGGGCTGGCAGCGGTTCTGCCCACGGGTAGCAGGCATTGCTCTGCTTGACTCCCCCGGTGGGACCGCGCAAAGCGACCGCCATGGCCAACCCCAAGCCGTCCGCCGCTGTGCCCCTGCACCAGCCGGTCCACGACATCCTGAAGCCGCTATTTGCGCGGCCGTTCGCCGCAGTGATGGGCGTGCTGAACGTGACGCCGGATTCATTCTCCGATGGCGGCGCTTTCCTCACGCCAGCAGACGCAATCACGCAGGCCAAGGCGATGATTGCCGCGGGCGCGGATATCATCGACGTCGGCGCGGAATCCACCCGGCCTTATGGCGATGCCAAACCCGTGTCGGCCGAGGAAGAAAAACATAGGCTCGAGCCGGTTCTGACCAAGATCGCAGCTCTCGGCGCGCCAATTTCGATCGACACCATGAAAGCCGAGGTCGCCGGCTGGGCGATCTCGCAAGGCGCTGCCATTGTCAACGATGTCTGGGGTTTGCAACGCGACGCCGACATGGCCGGTATTGTCGCGCAGGCAAATGTCCCGGTCGTCATCATGCACAACCGCGACGTGGCCGATCCCGCCATCGATATCCTCAAGGACATCGCGGTGTTTTTCCGCCGCTCGCTGGAGATCGCCGCCAAAGCCGGCATCCCCGGCGGCAACATCGTGCTCGATCCCGGCATCGGTTTCGGCAAGACGCCCGAGCAGAGCATGACCGTTCTCGCCAAGCTGGATGACCTTCAAAGCTTCGGCTATCCGCTTCTGGTCGGTGCGTCCCGCAAGCGCTTCATCGCCAGCGTCGTTCCTTCAGAACCGCAGCATCGCCTTGGCGGATCGATCGCCGCGCACCTCATCGCCGCGAGCCAAGGTGCAAAAATCATCCGCGCCCATGACGTGGCCGAAACGGTTCAGGCGCTGCGTGTGGCTGCTGCTATCGGGGGAAAATAATGACCGATACGATCTTCGTCCGTGGTCTTGTGCTGCACGCGCACCACGGCATTCTGGATTACGAAGGCGAGGTCGGCCAACGCTTTGTGATCGACCTCGAGCTGTCCGTTGATCTTTCAGCGTCCTCTCGATCGGATCGCCTTGCCGATACGGTGTCCTACGCCAACGTGGTGGCGACCGCGACGGCCGCCTTCAAGGACGTCAACTACAAGCTGGTCGAAGGCGCGGCGGGTGCCGTCGCCGACGCCGTACTGGCTGGCTTCCCAAAGGTTCAGAGCATCAAGGTGACCGTTCACAAGCCGCACGCGCCGATCGCTGCGATCTTCGACGATGCCGGCGTCATTCTCACACGAATGCGAAGCTAGAGCATGATCCGGAAAAGTGGGTACCGGTTTTCCGACAAGATCATGCTCAATCAGAAACAGTATCCGCCGTGTCCAGTGTCCTGATCGCGCTGGGTGGCAATGTCGGCGATGTCCGCGCGACATTCGCAAAGGCGATCCCGATGATCTGCGGCATGATGCAGGCCGCGCTGATCGCTCGTTCGTCGGATTACACCACGCCGCCATGGGGCGACGAGCAACAAGACCCCTTCATCAACGCCTGCATCGAGATAGACACCGGCCTCGATCCGCATGCGCTGTTGTTTGTCCTGCATCGGATCGAAGCGAAGTTCGGCCGCGACCGTAACAACGAGCGGCGCTGGGGACCGCGTCCGCTTGATCTCGACATCATCGCTTACGACGACGTGCAGTTTGAAAAGCCCGAACTCACCCTGCCCCACCCGCGCCTGTTCGAGCGCGCGTTTGTCCTTGTCCCGCTGGCCGAGATCGCCCCCGACCGGCATATCGCGGGGCAGACGCCGTTGGCAGCCTTGGCGGACCTCGACACCACCGGAATCGAGCGGCTTCCGCCCTTGACGTGAGCGCTCTTTGGCGGAAAACAACCCTGGTTAAGCATCGGCCAAGGCTGGCATTTTTTGCGTTGGCATTTCATGCATTTTTTGCCGAAGCTGGCCGCCGGGAGTTGAGCGACCAATGGGATCAGAATCCGAAGAGCTGCGGCTGGCAGCCGAGTTTCCGCCCGCGACGCGCGAGGCGTGGCTCAAGCTCGTCGATGGCGTGCTGAAAGGCGCGCCGTTCGAGAAGCTGGTCGGCAAGACCTCTGATGGCCTCAAGATCGAACCGATCTATCCGCGCACAGCCGGCGCCAAGCCGATCGCCGGGCGCAACCCCGCGCAGCCATGGCAGATCATGCAACGCGCCGATCATCCCGATGCGGCGCAGGCCAACGCGCAAGCACTGCACGATCTGGAAAACGGCGCCAACGGACTGACGCTGGTGTTTGCCGGCAGCAACGGCGCACGCGGCATGGGGCTTGAGCCGACCGCGAAAACTCTCGCCCGCGTGCTCGACGGCATCTATCTCGACGCCGGTATTGCCATCGAACTCAACATCGGCCCGCAGTCGCGCGGTGCGGCGCTGCATTTTGCGGAACTGCTGAAGGCCACGAACGTCGCGCCCGCCAGTGTCGATTGCCGTTTCGGCTTCGATCCGATCGGTGCGGCCGCTGTAGGGGGATCGAGCCCCGATGCATGGACCGACATTGCAAAGACAGTCGCGGGCGGCGTCGCCGGGCTGGCATCAATGGGCTTCAAAGGTCCCTTCGTCGCAGCCGACGGCCGGGTGATTCACGATGCCGGTGGCACCGAAGCGCAGGAGCTTGCGTTCGCAATCGCATCCGGCGTCGCCTACCTGCGCGCACTGGAAGCCGGAGGAATCGCACTCGACGATGCACGGCGCATGATCTATGCACGGCTGTCCGCCGACGCCGATCAGTTTCTCACCATGGCCAAGTTCCGCGCACTGCGGCTGCTCTGGGCGCGCATCGAACAGAGCTGCGGCCTGATACCGCAGCCGCTTTTCATCTCGAGCGAAACCGCATGGCGGATGCTGACGCAGCGCGATCCGAACGTGAACATGCTGCGCGCAACAGGCGCCGTGTTCTCGGCTGGGTTGGGCGGTGCCAACAGCATCTGCGTGCTGCCATACACGCTCGCGCTCGGCCTGCCCGATGCATTCGCGCGCCGGATTGCACGCAACACGCAATTGATCCTGCTTGAGGAGTCCAATCTCGCCAAAGTCGCCGATCCCGCAGCAGGCTCCGGCAGCATTGAAGCGCTCACAAGCGAGCTGTGCGCAGCCGCGTGGTCGCAGTTTCAGGATATCGAACGCGCCGGTGGCGTGTGGGCAGCGCTTGAGCAGAACCTGATCCAGAAGAAGGTCGCCGCAGCGCGAACTGAGCGCGACAAAAACATCGCCCGCCGCAAGGATGTACTGACCGGCGCCAGCGAGTTTCCAAATCTGCACGAGGCGCTCGCCGATGTGCTGAATGCCAAGCCCATCATGCTGAAGCCGCATGGCGAGGCAAAGTATAAATTCGACGCATTGACGCCGATCCGGCTCGCGGCTCCGTTCGAGGCGTTACGCGACACATCGGATACGATCCTCAAAGCCACCGGCGCGCGGCCGAAAATCTTTCTCGCCAGCCTCGGCACACCTGCGGATTTCACAGCTCGTGCGACGTTTGCCAAAAGCTTTTTCGAGACCGGCGGAATCGAAGCCATCGACACCACCGGCTTCAGCGATCCGGCGGCGCTCGCCGCTGCATTCAAATCATCGGATGCGGTGTTTGCCTGCCTGTGCTCGTCGGATGCGATATATGCGACGCACGCGACCGATGCCGCGCAGGCTCTTCAAGCGGCCGGGGCCAAACATATCTATCTGGCGGGCCGTCCTGACGACAAGGAAGCCGACTACAAGGCCGCGGGCGTGCAGACATTCGTATTCGCCGGCGGCGATGCGCTCGCAACACTGACCGACGCCTATGCGAAGTTGAAAGGATAGCGGGAAAATGACCGATCGAGAGGCTGTTTTGACCGGCGGATGCCAATGCGGCGCGATCCGTTTCGCCGCCTACGCGCAGCCGATCCGCGTCGGATTATGCCACTGCCGGATGTGCCAGAAGGCCGTTGGCGCGCCGTTCATTTCGCTGGCGCTAATCCGGTCGCCGGATTTCGCCTGGACCCGCGGCACGCCCGCTGTCTATCGCTCATCGACGATTGCGGAACGCGAGTTTTGCGGCGCGTGCGGAACGCCGCTGAGCTATCGCGAAGTCGGGGGAAAACTCGCGGAGATCACGACCGGTAGTTTCGACCGGCCCGATCTCGTGGTGCCGACCTATGCGGTCGGTGCCGAAAGCCAGCTCGAATGGGTCAGTCATATCGGCGAGCTGCCGGGCAAGACAACGGCCGAAAACATTGGCGAGGAAAAGCTGAGCAAGATCGTCAGCCATCAGCACGCGGATCGTGATACATAAGCGAACAGATCAAGGCGTAACGCGATGAGCCGTATTCCTGACTTCACCAAGGTCGCATTCGAGCCGGCTACCGTCGCTGCGAGCAGCGGCAGCGCCGAACCAAATTCGGCACCATGGCTGACGCCCGAAGGCATCCTCGTGAAGCCGTCCTATTTGGAGGCTGACCTCAAGGGAATCGATTTCCTCGACACCTGGCCCGGCATCGCTCCGTATCTGCGCGGCCCCTACCCGACCATGTACGTCAACCAGCCATGGACCGTGCGCCAGTACGCCGGTTTCTCCACCGCGGAAGATTCCAACGCGTTCTATCGCCGCAACCTCGCCGCCGGCCAGAAAGGCCTCTCGGTCGCGTTCGACCTTGCCACGCATCGCGGCTACGACTCGGATCATCCGCGCGTCTCCGGCGACGTCGGTATGGCGGGCGTGGCGATCGATTCCATTTACGACATGCGAACGCTGTTCGCCGGCATCCCGCTCGACCAGATGAGCGTGTCGATGACGATGAACGGCGCGGTGCTGCCGATCCTCGCACTTTTTGTCGTGGCGGCCGAGGAACAGGGCGTGTCGCCGCAGAAACTCTCGGGCACCATTCAGAATGATATTCTGAAAGAATTCATGGTGCGCAACACCTACATCTATCCGCCGACGCCCTCGATGCGGATCATCTCGGACATCTTCGGCTACACCTCGAAGAACATGCCGAAGTTCAATTCGATCTCGATCTCCGGCTATCACATGCAAGAAGCCGGCGCGACGCAGGATCTCGAGCTTGCCTACACGCTGGCCGACGGCGTCGAATATGTCCGCGCCGGAATCGCGGCGGGTCTCGACATCGACAAGTTCGCGCCGCGCCTGTCGTTCTTCTGGGCGATCGGCATGAACTTCTTCATGGAAGTCGCAAAGATGCGCGCCGCGCGGCTTCTGTGGGCGAAACTGATGAAGCAATTCGATCCAAAGGATATGCGCTCGCTGTCGCTACGGACCCATTGCCAGACGTCTGGCTGGTCGCTGACCGCGCAGGACGTGTTCAACAACGTGGTCCGCACCAACATCGAGGCGATGGCGGCGACGCAGGGCCACACCCAATCGTTGCACACCAATGCGCTCGACGAGGCGCTCGCGCTGCCGACTGATTTTTCCGCGCGCATCGCGCGCAACACGCAACTGTTCCTGCAGCAGGAGACCGGCACCACCCGCATCGTCGATCCGTGGGGCGGCTCATACTATGTCGAGCGGCTGACCTACGATCTCGCGGCGAAAGCGTGGGCGCATATTCAGGAGGTCGAGGAACTCGGCGGTATGGCGAAGGCCATCGAGGCCGGCGTGCCGAAACTGCGCATCGAGGAAGCCTCCGCCAAGACGCAGGCGCGTATCGATGCCGGACGGCAGGCGGTGATCGGCGTCAACAAATACAAGCCGCAGAACGAAAAGCCGATCGACGTGCTCAAGGTCGAGAACTCGACCGTGCGGCGTCTGCAGATCGACAAGCTGAAGCGATTGAAGGGCGAGCGCGTTGAAGCCGACGTCAAGGCCGCGCTGGAGTCGCTGACCCGCTCGGCCAAGGACGGCAACGGCAATCTGCTCGCACTCGCCATCGATGCGGCGCGGGCGAAAGCCACCGTCGGCGAGATTTCGGATGCCATGGAGAAAGTGTTCGGCCGCCACCGCGCCGAGATCAAGTCCATCACCGGCGTCTACAAGCGCGAGGCCGCGACCATGTCCGACAAGGTTGAGAAACTGCAGGCGTTGATCGAGGCATTTGAAGACGCCGAAGGCCGCCGCCCGCGTATTCTGGTCGCAAAAATCGGCCAAGACGGCCACGACCGCGGCCAGAAAGTGATCGCCTCGGCGTTCGCCGATGTCGGCTTCGACGTCGATATCGGGCCGCTGTTTGCGACCGCCGATGAAGCGGCACGGCAAGCCGTCGAGAACGACGTGCACATGCTTGGCGTGTCGTCGCTCGCCGCCGCCCACCTCACCGCAGTTCCAGAACTCAAGGCCGCGCTCAAGAAGCAGGGCCGCGAGGACATCATGATTATCATCGGTGGCGTGATCCCGCCGCAGGATTACGACGCGCTATACAAGGCCGGCGCGGAGGCGATCTTCCCGCCCGGCACCGTCATTTCCGAAGCTGCCGAAGAACTGATCCGTAAGCTCAGCGTGCGGCTCGGCCACTCCAGCGAGGCGGCGGAATAGCCAAGACTAAAGGGCCGATTCGTGATATCTGCGCGCAATGAGCACAATTACCGATCTCAGCCGCGATGAAATTATTCGCAGCCTCCGGAAACTAGAGCCGCGCCTCCGCGCGGGGGGGATATCGGGTCTAGCGATCTTTGGCTCGCGGGCGCGAGGAAATCACCGACCCGAGAGCGATCTCGATGTGCTGGTGGACATCAAACCAGGTATCAAGTTCTCGTTGATTGATCTTGTTGGGATATCCCACGTCATAAGCGACGAGCTAGGGCTTCCTGCAAACATGTTCATCCGTCGGAGTCTTGAAGCAGGATTAGCAGCAACAATCAGGTCCGAAATTATCGAGGTCTTCAATGACTGACCGGACCTATTGGCGCCTAACGGACATGAAGAATGCGATTGTAGAAATCAGAAAGCTGTTAGCAGGAAAAACTCCTGATGATATCGTGACAGATATGGCAACCCGCGCAGCGTTCGAGCGTTTTCTCGAAGTATTGAGTGAGGCATCACGGCATGTTCCTGATGGTTGGAAAAGTGAGCACCAAAATATTCCATGGCGGCAAGTTGCTGATCTCGGCAACTTCATTCGTCACGTTTATCATAGAATAGACTTGGATGTTCTTTGGGCAATTTATACTGACGATCTTGACCCTCTGGAACTGGTCGTAGATTTGCTGATCGACCGCGCGAAACCAAATGCATAAGTGTTTCTTTTTTTTCACTACAGTTTCAAATATTCGTTGAATGGCCTCGCAAAATGAGGGCTATCGCCGGTCTCAATATCGCCAACCTTGCGGACGCCATCAAGGCAGGCAACCGCGCGGCGCTGGCGCGCGGCATCACGCTGATCGAAAGCCGCCGCGCCGATCATCAGGCGCAGGCGCGCGAACTGGTTCAGGCGCTGCTGCCCTCGACTGGCAAAGCCTATCGCATCGGCATCACTGGCTCGCCCGGCGTCGGCAAATCCACCACCATCGATACGCTCGGCATGTTCCTGATCGAACAGGATCACAAGGTCGCGGTGCTGGCGGTCGATCCCTCGTCGGCACGCACCGGCGGCTCGATCCTCGGCGACAAGACGCGAATGGCGCGGCTATCCGCCGAAGACAACGCGTTCATCCGCCCCTCGCCGTCCTCCGGCACACTCGGCGGCGTCGCGGCGCGCACGCGCGAGGCGATGCTGTTGTGCGAGGCCGCGGGCTTCGACGTGGTACTGGTGGAAACCGTCGGCATCGGCCAATCGGAAACCGCGGTCTGCGACATGACCGATACTTTTTTGGCGCTGATGCTGCCGGGTGCCGGCGATGAACTGCAAGGCATCAAAAAGGGTCTCGTCGAACTCGCCGACATGATCGCGGTGAACAAGGCCGATGGCGACAACTTGCGCCGCGCGCAAAGCGCTGCCGCCGACTATCGCGCCGCGCTGCATATTCTTAGCCCCCGCTCGGAGCACTGGCATCCACCGGTGCTGACCTATTCTGGATTGACCGGCGACGGCATCGTGCCGCTGTGGGAGAAGATCGTCGCGCATCGCACTGCAATGATTGCGTCCGGCGATTTCGCCACGCGCCGCCGCGAGCAGCAGGTCAAATGGATGTGGTCGATGTTCGAACAGGCCATGATGGCACGGCTGCGCTCGGATTCAGCGATCCGCGCCAAAGTGCGGCAGACCGAGACCGCCGTCGCAGACGGGCGCATGACGCCTGGCGTCGGCGCGGACGCCATCGCGAAGCTTCTGGACTGAACCATGGGCGACAGACTGCGCGTGCTCATCACCGGCTTCGGCCCCTTCCCCGGCGCACCGTGGAACCCGACGCAGGCGCTGGTGAAGCGGCTGGTGAAGCTGCGGCGGCCAGCGTTCTCGGATGTCGAACTATCAAGTCATAT
>JAKFUP010000171.1 GCA_021732625.1 Hyphomicrobiales bacterium | reverse complement strand
GAATCCATACACGCAGCAAGTATGTGGCGAATGCCGAGAATGGCTCAGCAACCCTTCCAGAGAATCCCGATGAGCACAGTGGTTATGGATTCCGGGCCCACGCCAAGAGGCGTGTCCCGGAATGACAGTCGAGTGTGTGACCCGCGCCTCGGAACGACGAGGAGGAAAGTGGCAGCTGAAGCGGAATCGGAGAAAGCAAAACGTCCGAGCAGTGACCTCAAGCCACCAGCGGCTTTGCCACCTGAGCCTGCAGCAGCGCAGCGATGTCGGAATTCGGCCGCGCCTTGCTGAACAGGTAGCCCTGGCCTTCGTGGCAGCCTTCGGCGCGCAGGCAACTGAACTCGGCTTCGGTCTCGACACCCTCCGCGGTGATCGTAACGCCGAGACCCATGCCGAGACTGATGATCGAACGCACGATCGCCTGCGCGTCGCGATTGGAGGCGAGATCGCGCACGAACGACTGGTCGATCTTGATCTTGTCGAACGGAAAACTGCGCAGATAGCTCAGCGACGAATAGCCGGTGCCGAAATCGTCCATCGAAATGCGCACGCCAAGCGCGCGCAACGCATGCAATGTCGCCAGTACCTGATCGCTCTTGTCGAGCAGCAGCGTCTCGGTGATCTCGAGTTCGAGCCGCGACGGCGCGAGACCCGATTGCTTCAGGGCATCCATCACCGTGGAGAGAAGATTCCCGGCACGGAACTGCAACGGCGACAGGTTGACCGCGACGCGCACCTCGTCCGCCCACTGCGCAGCATCCGCGCATGCCCGATGCAGCATCAATCCGCCAAGCGCGCTGATCAGCCCGGTCTCCTCGGCCACCGGAATAAACTCCGACGGAGGAATCATCCCGCGCTCCGCATGCGGCCAGCGTACCAGCGCCTCGAAGCCGGTGATGCGGCCGCTCTTGAGATCGATCAGCGGCTGATAATGCGGACACAAAACGTCGTCCTCGATCGCCGCGCGCAGATCGGTTTCGATCCGGCGCCGTGCCTGGGCACGGGCGTCCATTTCCGCTTCGAAGAAAGAGAACGTCCCGCGCGCATCCTGCTTGGCACGGGACAGCGCCATGTCGGCGCCTTTCATCAAACGCTCGGAATTGTCGCCGTCGCCGGGCGCCATCGCGATACCGATGCTGGCGCCGATCATGATCGAGTGATCGCCGATCAGATGCGGCACGTTAATGGCTTCCAGAAGCCGCTTTGCAAGAAGCGCGACTTCTTCCGGCCGTCCGCAGCCGGTCTGCACGATGGCGAATTCGTCGGCGCCAAGGCGCGCAATGGCGTCCTCGTCGCGCAGCGTCGAGCGCAGACGCTTCGTGACGCTTTTCAGCAGTTGATCGCCGGTCCCGTGGCCGAGCGTATCGTTGATGGTCTTGAAATTGTCGAGATCGACGAACAGCAAAGCGAACTTGTCGCCGCTGCGGCGGCCATGCGCGAGCAATTCATCGACCCGCTGCCGCAACAGGTTGCGGTTCGGCAATCCGGTCAGGCTGTCGTGCTGCGCCATGAAGGCCAGCCGCGCTTCGGCGCGCTTGCGTTCGGTCATGTCGACCAGCGCCAGCATCACCATCGGCTGGTCGTTGTAAACGAGCTTTCGCGAATAGATCGCAAGGTCGATCAGCGATCCGTCCGCCTTCACGTGTTTCCACATCCGCGTGTTTTGCTGATCGCCGGAATCGTCCAGTATCCACGGCATTTCGGATTCGAACGCCTGCAGATCCCGGAGTTTGAGTTTGTGAAATTCGTCGCGGGCAAAACCGTAATGCTCGATCGCGGCGTCGTTGACGTAACGGATGTGTCCGTCGTCCGGTGCGCACAGGATCATCGGCACCGGGTTGCCCTCGAACAGCAGCCGGAACGACGCCTCGCGCTGTTTGAGTTCGGTGATATCGACACGCAGGCCGATCACGGAGCCGTCGCCGGTTTGCCGTTCCTCGATCAGGACGCAACGGCCATCGGCGAGCGTCTGCTCGTGGCGTTGCCCCGGCTTGTGAAGCCGCGACAGCCGCTCGGCCAGCCACTTTTCCTCGCGGCCGATGGCCTCCGGGTAATCGCCCCGCGCCACACCGACCCGCAGCGTGTCTTCGAACTTCGCACCTTGCTTGAACAGATCCGAACTTCGCTTGTAGATTTCGGCGTACTTTTTATTCCAGAGGATGTACCGGCCCTCGGGATCGAGGAATACGATACCCTGCGGAAGAATGTTGAGCGCGTCGCGAAGCCGTTCATGGGCCTTGCGCGCATCGGCGATAGCTGCTTCGGCCTCGGCACGCCTGCGGACGATCTCGCGGACATCGACCGGCGAGGTCTTCGCTCTCAGGCGCTGTTTACCGCCCCGCTTTTGGGCAAGCTTCGGCCGCTTCTTCTGAATTCCCACGCCAACGCCTCATTCGCATTCTGCAGAATGTTTGTGCGAGAAGTGTCTGAAAAAAGCGTATCTACGGCATCTGCATGTGCGGCTTAAGTTGCGGGAACCCTGTCACAAAGTTGACTTTGGTGCCTTATCGCGAGGCACACAGGAGCACCGTCGTCGCAAACTGAAGGGCCAGCGAGATATGGTTGCCTTGGCAATTTCCAGCAGTGGCGCGGTTTTTACGGCCGGACACGATCGGCATTCAGCGTTCATGCCGCACGAGTATCCAGACGAAGCAGCCACCCGCATTAATTTACGCCAATCAATCTCAGGGTTAAGTGCTGGTAAACAACGAGAGTTCGGGTTCCGGATTTCAAGCTAGTTCCGATCCCTCGCCTGCGAAACCTGCCTGAGCTATAAGCACCGCCATGATGGTTCGCCCGCTGATTCTCGCCGCTGTCGTTTGTCTGGCGCCGCTCACCGCGACCGCGCAGGACAAGGGAACCGTCGATCCGAAACCGCTGCCGCCCCTCGCCAATCCGAACGATCCGAACACGCCAGCCAAGGAACTGTTCGGCCGCAAGACCACCGCCGCACCGCTCGCGGCACGCTCGATCGGATTTTACGCCAAAGGCTGCGTCGCCGGTGCCGAAGCGCTTCCGATCAATGGCAAGACCTGGCAAGTGATGCGGCTGTCGCGCAATCGCAATTGGGGTCACCCCGATCTCGTCAAGCTGCTTGAGCGGCTATCGTCGAAGGTGGAGAAAGTCGCAGGCTGGAACGGCCTTCTGGTCGGCGACATGTCGCAGCCGCGCGGCGGCCCGATGCTGACTGGCCATGCCAGCCATCAGGTCGGACTCGATGCGGACATCTGGCTGACGCCGATGCCGAACCGGACTCTTTCGCGCAATGAGCGAGAGGAAATGTCGGCGACCAACGTCGTGGCGGCTGACAAGCGTGATGTCGATCCCGCGGTCTGGTTGCCGACCCATGCGCTTGTGATCCGCGCCGCCGCGCAGGAGCCGGCGGTCGAACGCATCTTCGTCAACCCGGCAATCAAGAAGGCGCTATGCCGCGAGGTCAAAGGCGACCGCAGCTGGCTTTCCAAGGTACGCCCGATGTGGGGCCACAATTATCATTTCCATGTCCGCATGAAGTGCCCATCCGGCGAGGGCAATTGCACGCCGCAAGAACCGCCGTCGGATGCAGAGGGATGCAGCACAGGCGATCTCGCTTTCTGGTTCAGCGATGCGGTTCTCAATCCGAAGCCGCCGAAAACGCCGCCAAAGCCAAAGCCACCGATGATCATGTCGCAACTGCCGCCCGAGTGCCGCCAGGTGCTGGTGGCGCCGTAGCGCGCGACCTTTCGCAGCTATCCCAAGGCTTTGCCAACCGAACTCCCATCCTGTAAGAACTGACTGATCGGGTTTGCCGTAAGCTCACCCGGAACGACGGAACGGCGCTTCCGCATATCGTCACTCCCACCTCTCCTGCTCGCGCGATATCCGCGCGGCGGACAAGGAGCGCCATATCATGCGTCGTTTATCCGCCGTTCTCATTGCGCTTGCCGCGTTTGCTTTTTCAACGCCCGCCCTGTCGCAAGATGCGAGCAAGGGCGTACCTGCTGCCGCTTCGCAGGCAACCGGCAAGACCCTGACCGTCTTCGCCGCCGCATCGATGAAAAATGCACTCGACGATGTGAACGCGGCCTACACCGTAGCCAGCGGCGTCAAGGTCACAACGAGTTATGCCGCCAGCTCCGCGCTCGCCAAGCAGCTCGAGCAGGGCGCACCGGCGGACATCTTTATCTCTGCAGACGTCGCGTGGATGGACTACGCGCTCGAGAAAAAAACGGTGAACGATACGACCCGGGTCAATCTGCTCGGCAACAAGATCGTGCTGATTGCGCCAAAGGACTCCAAAGTCGAGAACGTGACCATCGCGCAGGGTTTCGATCTCGCCAAACTTGCCGGTGACGGGAAAGTCGCAACCGGCGACGTACAATCGGTGCCGGTCGGAAAATACGCCAAGGCTGCACTCGAAAAGCTGGGCTCGTGGGATGCGGCGTTCTGGAAGTTCGCCATGGCCGACAACGTCCGCGCAGCGCTGATCCTGGTTGCCCGCAACGAGGCCGTGCTGGGCATTGTCTATGAGACCGACGCCAAGGTTGAACCCGGTGTGAAAATCGTCGGCACCTTCCCGCAGAAGTCCTATCCGCCCGTGACCTATCCGGTTGCAGCAACGACAGCAGCGAACAGCAATGCGTCGGGATATCTTGCTTTCCTGCGCTCGCAGGCCGCCAAGACCGTGTTCGAGAAATACGGCTTCAGCTATCTGATCCGCCCGACATCCTGAACGGCATGATGGATCTGACGCCTGACGAATGGACGGCGATCCTGCTGTCGATTCGCGTCGCCGCGGCCGCGACGCTGATCGCGACGCCGATCGCCATCGGCGTTGCGTGGCTGCTGGCGCGCGCTCGATTCCCAGGCAAGGCGGCAATCGATGCCATCGTGCATCTGCCGCTGGTGCTGCCGCCGGTCGTCACCGGTTATCTTCTGCTGCTGACGTTCGGACGCCGCGGTCTGGTGGGGGCGTGGCTCGCCGACAATCTGGGGATCGTGTTCTCGTTTCGCTGGACGGGGGCAGCGCTGGCCTGTGGCGTGATGGCGTTTCCGTTGCTGGTGCGGCCCATTCGTCTGTCGATCGAAGCGGTCGACCGCCGGCTCGAACAGGCCGCCAGCACGCTCGGTGCGTCGCCATGGCGGGTGTTTACGACGATTACGCTGCCGCTCGCGCTGCCGGGCGTGGTCGCGGGTATGGTGCTCGCCTTCGCCAAAGCGATCGGCGAGTTCGGTGCAACGATTACATTTGTGTCCAACATTCCGGGCGAAACCCAAACCATCTCGGCCGCGATCTATTCGCTGATCCAGACACCGAATGGCGACGCCGCAGCATTGCGGCTTGTCATGATTTCGGTCGCCATCGCGCTCACCGCCTTGATCGCGTCCGAGATCCTCGCCCGGCGAGCAACGCAGCGTCTGCATGGAGCCTGACGATGCTGCGGATGGATGTCATCAAACGCCTCGGGTCGTTCTCGATTGAAGCCTCGATTATCAGCGAGGACCGCGTCACCGGATTGTTCGGCATGTCCGGCGCCGGCAAGACATCATTGGTCAACATGATCGCGGGCCTGCTGCAGCCCGATCGGGGGATCATCTCGATCGACGGCGATACACTGGATGACACGACCGCCAGCATTCATGTGCCGTCGCATCGCCGCCGCATAGGGTATGTGTTTCAGGACGCGCGCCTGTTCCCTCAGATGAGCGTGCGGCAAAATCTCGACTACGGCCGACGCATGAACCGTCTTGAACCGAACGCCGACGAGCAGACCCGCGTCGCCGACCTGCTCGATATCGGCCAACTGCTGGATCGGCGACCCGGCCATCTCTCTGGCGGCGAACGGCAGCGCATTGCGCTTGGCCGGGCGTTGCTCGCCAAGCCACGCATGCTTTTGCTCGACGAACCGCTGGGTTCGCTCGACGTCGAACGCAAGGCCGAAATCCTGCCCTACCTGATCCGCTTGCGTGACGAGACGGGCGTACCGATGGTCTATGTCAGCCACAACGCCGACGAATTGCGCCAGCTTGCCGGGCACATCGTGCTGATCAAACGCGGTCGCGTGATTGCATCAGGTGGGACTGAGCTTTTGCCGAGTTAGCGCAGCCGTTTGATGGCTTCGCTGAGATAGTTCAATCCCTCGACAAGAGCAGGGCCGCCGCACAGCGTATAACGCGCCGGCAGGTTGATCCGCCGATCTTCACCGAAGCGCGCGAACACAGCAGGATGGGTGATGAACAACGTACCCTGATCGTTGGCCTCGCGCGGAGAATCTTGCGTGACCAGAACGTCGGGGCCATCGATCAGCAGCCGCTCCAACGACACGAAGCCGCCAAAACCTTTCGGCGTATTCGATGACGGACGGAATCCTGCCACACGGAGCATCGACGCCGGCAGGCTCGCGGTGCCTTCGGCATAGCCGCCGCGGCCAATCAGAAGCGCGGTGCGCGCTGGCTGCGCCGATACGGTCGCAAGCTTGCGTTCGGCCTCTTCGATCGCCTTTGCCAGCGCCTCGCCGCGCTCCGGATGTCCGACCAGTTGCCCGACCTCACGGGCTTGCTGCTTCGCCACATCGAGATCGGTGACGAATGCAACTTCGGCGACACGCACACCCATGGTCCTGAGCATCGCCCGGATCGGGCGGTTACTCGGTGCAAGCAACACCAGATCCGGCGCAAGGTTGACGACCGACTCCGCATCCCAATCGAGTTTGCGATAAGGGGCGGCCGACGGTGTTGTGACCGACATCGCTGCGTTCGAGGCATACGGCGAAAGCCCGGCGATCTGCGACGGATCGGCAAGCGCCAGCAGCAGCTGGTCAGTGCAGAGATTAAACGACACGATCCGGCTGTGCCGATCAGCCGCGTTTGTGACAGGCAGGCAGACGAAAGCAAAGCCGCCAACGACCGCTAGCATCTGGACGGTTTTCTTGATCATGCCGACCTGTTATGCCACGCCTCGCCCCGCGCGTCAGCCTGCCGCGCAGCCCGCGACCGGACACCCAGGACTGCATTTGTGACTGCTTCCGCGCCGTCCCGCCTGTTGACGCTGATGCTCGCAGCACTTGTTGTTGCGCTGATGGCTGCATCGCTGATGACCGGCCCGGCACAGTTTCCATTTGGCTCAGTCTGGAAGGCGCTGGTTTCGGATCAGGGCGTCGAGACCATCATCGTCCGCGACATTCGCTTGCCGCGAACGCTGCTTGCGATGTCGATCGGCGCAACATTCGGGCTGGCGGGCGCCTCGCTGCAAGGCTTGCTGCGCAATCCGCTGGCCGAGCCGAGCCTGTTCGGCGCTCCACAAGCCGCCGCGGCAGCCGCATCCGCGATCATGGCCTTTGGATTTGCCAACGCCCTTTCGATCGCGGTGCCGCTTGGCGGTATTGCCGGTGCGTTGCTCTCGGTCGGCGCGCTGGTAGCGATCGCCGGACGCCGCGCATCGCTGACGGTCACGTTGCTCGCGGGGCTCGCTCTGGCAAGCCTTGCTGGTGCAGCAATCGCGCTGATCCTCAATCTCGCACCCAATCCGTTTATCGCGCTGGAAATCGCATTCTGGCTGCTGGGTTCGCTGCAAGATCGCAGCATGGCCCACGTCTGGCTGGCCGCACCGTTCATGATCGCAAGCTGGCTCATACTCGCATTGAACGCCGGCGCATTCCGCGCTCTGGCGCTCGGCGAGGACGCCGCCGCCTCGCTCGGCGTCAATGTTGAACGCACGCGCATTCTCGTCGTGATTGGCGTCGCGCTCGGCGTCGGCGCGGCGGTGTCGGTTGCTGGCGCAATCTCATTTGTCGGACTGGTGGCGCCACATCTGGTGCGACGATTCTACGGCTCCGATCCGGCGCGCACGATGCTGCCTGCAGCGCTTGCGGGCGCCGCATTGCTGATTGCAGCCGACATTGCAGTCCGGCTCGTACCCGTCGCTGTCGAAATCAAGATCGGCGTCGTCACTGCATTAATTGGCGTGCCGTTCTTTCTGGCGATGATCTTCCGCGAGCGCCGCGTGCTGGAGGACAGCACAACATGAGCGTAACACCGCGACTCGAAGGTCAGTCCGTCACCGTGATGCGGAGCCGCCGGAATATCGTCGACGACGCCAGCATTGCGCTAACGCCCGGCGAGTTGACGATTCTTGCTGGACCGAATGGCGCAGGCAAAACGACTCTGGCACGGGCGCTCGCTGGTTTGATCGATTGCAAAGGCGCTGTCATGTTCGACGGCAAGCCGCTTGCCGCGATGTCGTTGCGGGAGCGCGCACGCGCGCTGGCTTATCTGCCGCAAGGCCATGAGTTTCATTGGCCGATGCGGGTCGATGCCATTGTGGCGCTGGGCCGCGAACCGCACTCCGATCCGTTCTCCCGGAGAACCGACGCCGACCGCGCCGCCGTTACGCGCGCCATGGCCGCGGCTTCTGTCGAGCCGTTTGCCGACCGGTTGATCACAACGCTCTCCGGCGGCGAGCGCGCTCGCGTCGCGATTGCCCGCGCGCTCGCAACAGAATCGTCCGTGCTGATCGCCGACGAACCCACCGCCGCGCTCGATGAACGGCATCGGCTGATTGTGATGGAGTTATTGCAGACGATCGCGCGACAGGGCGCAGCTGTGATCGCCATCATCCACGATCTCACACTCGCCATGCGCTATGCTGATAAGGTCGTGCTGATGAACGAGGGCAAAGTGGCCGCAACCGGCCCGCCGCAGCAAGCACTGACGCCGGAACGGATCGCCAGCGTCTTTGGCATCTCCGTCAACCGGATCGAGACGCCCGACGGGTCACTGCTGATTCCTTCGCGGGCGCTTTAGCTGTTGGCTGGTTAAGCGCCCGACAATTCTTTCCATGCCTTCCGCAGCCGCTGCCTGACAACATCGCCGCGCGTCGGCGGCTTTACGTCATCCTCGTCCTCGGGCAAACGCAGACCGACGACATGGGCGCGGTTGCCACTCACCGCGCGCACCACGAGCACGATACTGTCGAGCGGCAATGTCGCCCCCGCAACCGGGGTGCGATCGAGATGTAGATCGAAATAATCGGCGACCGTTCGCGCAGCCTCGTCCGGATCGACCGCGATCCCGTAAATCGCGGCAAGGTCCTGCAATGTCGTTTCCCCGGACACAGCGAACTCGCCGAGCAGATGCGGATCGGGCGCGGACGTAGGCGGCATATCGACAAAGAACCGATCAAGCGCCTGCGCACGCTCCGGCGGCGCGAGCAGGTAAATGTAGTCACCGGGTGCAATCGGCTCGGCTTCCGATGGCGACAGAATCTTCTCGTCGCGGATCACCAGCGTCGGCTTTGACCAGGACGGAAACAGTCCGCGCCGAAAAAACAAACTCTTGGGCCGCACCGGATAGCCAACAAGCTGCTGCTCAAGCTGACCGGGCAGATCGAGTTCGATACGGCGCGGAGAGCCCTCTGCGCGAGGCAACGCAACATGCAGCTTCCGGGCGGCGACGCCAATCGTCCACCCCTGAAACAAAAGTGAGATTGCGACGACAACGAAAGCAACATCGAAATAGATGTAAGCTTTTGGCAGGCCCACTAGCAGCGGGATCGACGCCAGAAAAATCGCAACCGCGCCGCGCAGTCCAACCCACGAGATGAAAAGTTTTTCGCGCCACTGGAAACGAAACGGCAGCAGACATACAAAAACCGCGACTGGGCGCGCAATCAGCGTCAGTGTCAGCGCTACTGCGATGGCCGGAAAGATCGTAGCGAGCAGCCGTCCCGGCCAGACCAGCAGGCCGAGCAGCACAAACATGACGATTTGCGCAAGCCATGTCGCCGCATCGAGAAAGGCAACAACCGAATTATGCGCGCGGGTCGGACGGTTGCCTATCACCATTCCCGCGAGATAGACCGCGAGAAATCCTGATGCATGGGAGATTTGCGCCGCGCCGAAGATGACAAGCGCCGCGGTTGCAACGAACGGCGCGTGCAGCCCCTGCGGCAGGGCGACACGATTCAGTCCGAGCACGACGAGCCGTCCTCCGGCAACGCCAAACACGGTTCCAAGCAGCGCTTCCCGCGCGAATTGAACGAGCACTTGTCCGACCGTGCTCTGTCCGAGCGACAACAACTCGACCAGCATCAGCGTCAGAAACACCGCGAACGGATCGTTGGTGCCGGATTCGACCTCAAGCGTAGCGCCGACGCGCGGACGCAGGCGCAAGCCCTGCGCGTGCACCAGCAGAAACACCGCTGCCGCGTCGGTAGACGCCACCACAGCACCGACCAGCAACGATTCCGTCCAGCTGATGTTGAGAAAATAATGCGCGACAGGCGCGGTGAGGAGCGCCGTCAGAAGCACACCCACCGTAGCCAGCGCCATCGAGGGCGCCAGCACCGCGCGTATGCTTGAGAAGCGCGTCCGCAACCCGCCATCGAACAGGATCAGCGCGAGCGCTACCGAGCCGACCAGATAAGTGGTGTGCACATCGTTGAAATGCAGACCACCAGGCCCGCTCTCACCGGCTAGAACGCCCACTCCAAGGAACACCAGCAGCAGCGGCGCGCCGAACCGCAGGGCGATCAAGCTCGACATAATCCCAGCCATCACCAGGACGGCGCCGAGCAAAATAGCAATGCTGACCGAATCGAGCGAACCCATTGACCCTGCGATGTGAGAGGAGCGCCATCCATGCATATCGATGCGGCGGCGGAACGCCAACCCTAATTCAATCCGACCGCAAATCAGCCGCATTTTCGGGGGTATCCGCAGTCTCACAAGCGCTCGGCATGGCTCCCGCCATGCCCGCCATGCAAACTGCCGCACGATCCGAATCGCACACCGATCTGGTACCGCATCTGGTCAACCGATCCTGCAAGAGACACGGACGATGATGAACTTCAATAAAATCGACGGGTTGCTGCAAACCGCCGCGCGCTCGGTCGGCGCGGAATTCACGTCTCCCTGGTTCTACTTGCAGATCGGGCTGATTATTGTTGCCGCCGGTATCGCCTATGCCACATCCGCCGCGATCCGCGCCAATACAGACATGTCTTCACTCGCCATGGGATGGCCGGCGCCGCTGCGGCTGTTCATCCGCATCCTGATGCGCAACCTCACCACGGTGATCTTTGCCATACTCGTGGGCATCACGCGAATTGTGGTGACCGCATCCACCGTACCCAGCCGGAGCTATCTGCTCGCGATCGCCGCAAGCCTGGCCACGGCGTGGCTTATTATCCGCTTCGCCACCAGCTTTATTCGTAACCAGTTCGTGGTCCGGGTCATTTCCATCTCGGCCTGGGTGATCGCCGCGCTGAGCATCGTCGGATTGCTCAAGCCGACAACGGACGCGCTGGACTCGATTGGAATCGATCTTGGTGGCTTGCGGTTAACGCCGCTCCTCATCATCAAGCTGCTCGTCCTGCTGGCGATCACGTTGTGGATCGCCAACCTCGTCAGCAACTTCGTCGAAAGCCGGATCAATCAGTCACACGATCTGACGCCGTCAATTCAAGTCCTGCTGACGAAAATGGTGCGGCTGCTGTTGATGGTGCTGGCAGTCGCACTGGTGATGGGCGCAGTCGGCATCAACCTCGCAGCGCTTGCAGTTTTCACCGGCGCAGTCGGCGTCGGCGTCGGTTTCGGCCTGCAGAAGATCGTCGCCAATTTTATCTCCGGCGTGATCCTGCTCGCCGACAAGTCGGTTAAGCCAGGCGATCTCGTCACGATCGGCGACAGCTTCGGCCGGATCAACACCATGAATACGCGCTACATCTCGGTTGCTGCCGGTGACGGGCGCGAATTCCTGATCCCGAACGAGGATCTGATCACGCAGAAGGTCGTGAACTGGACCTACACTGACAAGGATACGCTGGTGAAAGTCCCGTTCAGCACCAACTACGACGCGGACCCGCGCCTCGTATGCAAGCTGGCTGTCGATGTCGCTACCGCGACGCCCCGCGTCAAGAAGGAACGACCTCCCGGCTGCCAGATTTCGGAGTTCGCCGAATACGGTATGCGTTTCTCGCTGACGTTCTGGATTGCCGATCCCTACGCCGGGATGGACAACGTCAAGAGCGACGTGATGATGGGGCTATGGGAGGCCTTCAAGCGCGAGGGGATCCGCGTGCCTTATCCGGTTCGCGACATCCGCGTGCGCGGTACGCTCCCCGCCGATGTCACGATCGAGAATCCGAGCTGAGTGCAGGTCTCTGATGAGAGGTCTCTGATGAAATGTCGCTAATGAAATGTCTCTGATGAAATTTGTCTCGCCGCTCGTTCCGGCCACGCTGATCCGGCGATACAAACGCTTTCTCGCGGATGTTGAACTCTCCGACGGCAACATCATCACGGTGCATGTCGCCAATCCCGGGGCGATGACGGGGCTTCAGACCGCCGGTGCGCGCGTCTGGTTGTCTAAATCGCCGAACACCAAGCGCAAATTGGCTTACTCATGGGAATTGATCGAGGCCGGCTTCGGCCACGGCTCCGAATTGGTCGGCGTCAACACCGCACATCCCAACACCATCGTCGCCGAAGCGCTGGCCGCCAGCCGCATCCCGGAACTCGACGGCTATCCGATCATCCGCCGCGAAGTAAAGTACGGAAAATCCTCCCGCATCGACGTCCTGCTTGAACACGACGAACGCCCGCCTTGCTATGTCGAGGTCAAGAACGTCCATCTGATGCGCCAGACAGATTTGGCCGAATTTCCGGATTCGGTTACCGCGCGCGGTGCCAAGCATCTCGACGAACTAGCGGCGATGGTCGCAACCGGCGCACGCGCTGTCATGCTGTTCGTGATCCAGATCGGTTCGGCCAC
>JAKFUP010000175.1 GCA_021732625.1 Hyphomicrobiales bacterium | reverse complement strand
TGCGAAAAGGTCTCCGCGCGGCTGAAGGCTGGCGGGCATGCCGGGACGACAATCACGCTCAAGCTCAAGACCGCCGATTTCCGCCAGCGCACCCGCTCGCGTTCGATGCCGATGCCGACGCAGCTTGCTGCGCGTATCTTCTCGACCGCACGCGACATGCTGGCTCCCGAGATCGACGGCACAGCATTTCGCCTGATAGGTGCCGGCGTCAGTGCGCTCAAGCCCGGCTCGGAAGCTGACGAGACCGATCTGATCGACCGGCGCACGGCCCACGCCGAACGCGCCATGGATGGCTTGCGCAAGAAATTCGGTCAGGACGCCGTGATCAAGGGCATCGCGTATGAAGGGCCGGGGAAGGACGATTGAAACGACGGCGCCGTGACTACTTACAGGGTTTGGAATCCTTGGCGTCGAACTTCGCCATCGCGCCGGCGATCACAAACTCGTTGTAGTCCAGCACCAGCGCGCGGGACACGCCGTTCTCATACAGTTCGAATGACATCGAATAGACCGGCGTCTGCTCGCCGGTGGTCGATTTGATGCTGCGGTCGTAATAGCTCACCGTCACCGGCCAGCGCGCCAACCCTTTGAGCTTGTCGCTGGTCGCGGTGATATCCGGCGTCGAGGGCGCGCGCTCGCCCGGAATCGCCTGTCCGATCACGCTCAGCGTGTTGTAGACCTTCTCGCCATCGTCGGAGCCGTCATAGACCGACAGTTCGAGCAACGACTTGCCGTCCTTGGCGGCGGCGACGATGCGGCGGACCTGCTCGGTCGGAAACACCGTTTCGGAATCGAGCGTGAACGTCTTCGCCTTCGGCTGCTTTAGCTTCACCGTGACCGACTTGCCGCTGCGCTCCGCGACGCCATCGACCGAACCGGTCGAAGAATCGTTCATGCGCGTCTCGATCTTGAAGCGATAGCTCTTGCCCTCGCCGTCTTCCCAGCTTGTCGAACGCAGGTCGCTCAACGTCGCCTTATCCTCGCCGGTATCGAGCTGCGAGACCTGGCGGAATTCGGTGGTATAGCCTTCGCACGAACTGCCGGTGAAATTGTAGAGGATGCGCCCGCGTGCATTGTTGACCGATGCGTTGCCGCTCGCCTTTTGCAGGCTCAGCTCGTAGACCGCCTGATGCGCCAGAAACGGCGCGGTTGATGCTGCGAGCGCGGGCTGAAGCGCCGATGCGGCTCCCCACAGGGCTCCTCCCAGCACGAGTGAACAGGCTAGTCCCTGCGCGCTGGATATCCGGATCGGGCGAAGCATGCGGCCTCCTGAATTTCGACAATTCATATTTGACGATTCGAAACTGTAATAATCTGCCGAATACGCCGCAACTGGGGCCGGAACCGGAAATCGCCCCGAACTCGCCGAAATATCAAAATACCTTGATCTTCAGCAGCATCGCCAAACCCGGCGGGCGTTACCCGCTATCCACCCGTCAAACCCTTGATCCGGGCTGTTCTGGATGAAACAACAGGAGCTGTTATGAAAGGGCTGCCCCATGCATTCGCACTCGCTCGACGACTGGACCCATGAGCATGAGTTTCTGGGCCGGCATCATGTCCGCAACGAGCGCCGGGCCATCATTGTCGTTGTTCTGACCGTCGTCATGATGATCGCCGAAATCGCCGGCGGAATGATCTTCGGATCGCTGGCTCTGCTCGCGGACGGCTGGCACATGTCGACCCACGCGGCTGCGCTGGCGATCTCGGCCCTGGCCTATCGCTACGCACGACAGCGCAAATCCGACCGGAGTTTCTCGTTCGGCACCGGCAAGGTCGGCGAACTTGCGGCGTTTGGTAGCGCGGTCGTGCTCGGCATCGTCGCGATCTTGATCGCATATGAGAGCGTCGTGCGAATCGTTGCTCCTCAACCGATCCAATATGGCGAAGCCATCGCCGTCGCCATTGTAGGCCTCATCGTCAATCTGGCGAGCGCGTGGCTGCTGCGCGACGACCATCATCATTCCCACAGCCAAGACGACAATCACGGCCACGATCATCACCACCACCACGATCGCGACAACAATCTGCGGGCAGCCTATATGCACGTGCTGGCAGACGCGGCAACGTCGGTACTTGCGATCGCCGGCCTTCTGGTCGCAAAAGCATTCAATCTGGTCTGGATCGATCCATTCGTCGCTATTGTCGGGAGTATCGTTATCGCAAGCTGGGCATGGGGATTGATGCGCGATTCAGGCTCGGTTCTGATCGACGTCGTTCCCGACCCGGCGCTCGAGCGCGGCATCCGCGCACGGCTGGAAACCGGCGGCGATCTCGTCAGCGATCTTCATGTGTGGCAGATCGGTCCGGGGCATTGCGCAGCGATCGTGTCGATTGTCACAGACCGGCCGCAGGCGCCCGCGGTCTACAAGAGCCGGCTTTCAGATGTCGACCGGCTGAGCCATGTGACAGTCGAAGTCTCACCCTGCCCGCATCGCCATGATGACCATGCAGGCTCGTAGAGCGAAAACACGCGCTTGCATGCGGCATCCTGATCGGCGAAACAGGTGCGCAAGCTCTTCAACGCACGCATCAAGACAAACGTGATCAACAAACATCATCGGGGAAGCACATGACGGGGACAGTCGAGCAGAAACTTGGCACGCTTGGAGTGGTGCTGCATGAACCGGCAAGCCCGGTCGCCAACTATGTCGGCTTCGTGCGCACCGGAAATCTGCTCTATGTGTCGGGCCAGGTCTGTCTCGGACAGGACGGCAAGCTGATCGCCAAGGGCAAGTGCGGCGTGAGCGTCACCGTCGAACAGGGTGCTGCGGCCGCGCGCGGTTGCGCGATCAATCTCCTGGCGCAGGTCAAGGCCGCGCTCGGCGATCTCGACAAGGTCGCGCGCGTCGTGCGGCTCGGCGGCTTCGTCAACTCCGCGCCTGATTTTCTCGATGGACCGAAGGTGCTCAATGGCGCATCGGACCTGATGGTTGCCGCGTTCGGCGACAAGGGCCGCCATGCGCGCACCACGGTTGGCGTTGCTTCGCTTCCCTCGGACGCAGCCGTCGAAGTCGAAGCGATCTTCGAAGTCGCCTGACCCCCGCAAGACGAGTGATCGCATGCGCGCTCCCGATTGGCTGACCGCACGTCCGGTGGCGCATCGGGGCCTGCACGATATCTCGCGCGGCATCGTCGAGAACATGCCCTCGGCAGTGTCTGCCGCCGTCGCCGGCAACTTCGCTATCGAAGTCGATCTGCAATTGACGGCCGACGGCGAAGCGATGGTGCATCACGACTACAAGCTCGGTCGCCTCAACGAGGGTAGCAATGAGCTGATCGGCATGACCGCCGCACAGCTAAAAGCCGTCGTGTTCAAGCAGACCGCCGATCGCATGATGACGCTTGGCGATCTGTGCGATCTTGTTGGTGGGCGCGTTCCGCTGGTGCTGGAAATGAAAAGCACCTACTCCGGCGACCGCAAGCTTGCCGCGCGCATGGCGCAGGTGCTGGCGAATTATCGCGGACCGGCGGCGGCGATGTCGTTCGATCCGGATCAGGTCATGGCAATCCGCGAGCATATGCCCGGCATCACCCGGGGCATCGTCGCCCAGCGCAGTTATAATGGCTCCCACTGGACCCATCTGCCGCAAGAGACACGCGACAGCATGCTCCATCTGCGCCACGGCTTTCGCACCCAGCCGCATTTCGTCGCTTACTGGGTCAATGAACTTCCTGCGCCAGCACCGTGGATCGCCCGCAATCTGTTCGGCTGCGCGCTGCTGACATGGACGGTGCGAACGCCCGAGCAACGCGCCCGCGCCACGCAACACGCCGATCAGATGATTTTCGAGGGATTCGTTCCCTGATCTCCATCCGCTCGTTCCTTGGCTCGCAAAGGCTTGATCTGGCAACGGCACGCACGATCTGTATACTCAACACGCTGCCGCTTCGCGGATTGAATTCGCCTGATGCCTTCTGAACTGACGCTCGAAGCCGTCTCCTCCGTCAGCCAGATTCCGGCGGTGGACTGGAACGCCTGCGCGCACGCCACCGGCGACGCTTACAATCCGTTTGTCAGCCACGCCTTCTTCTCCGCGCTCGAAGCCTCGAAGTCCGCCAGCGCCCGCACCGGCTGGGCGCCGCGCCATCTGATCGCGCGCAGCGATGGCGACATGGTCGGCCTCGTGCCGTGCTATCTGAAATCGCACTCGCAGGGCGAATACGTTTTCGACCACAGCTGGGCCGATGCCTTCGCGCGCGCCGGCGGCGCGTACTATCCGAAGCTGCAAGCGTCGGTGCCGTTCACGCCCGCCACGGGGCCGCGGCTTTTGATCCGCGACGGCATCGATCGTGAGCAGATTGCCGCAGCACTCGCGCGCGGGCTGGTTGCGTTGACGGAGGCAACCAGCGCATCGTCAGTCCATGTCACTTTCGCGCGCGAAAGCGAATCGGCCCTGCTCGCCGAGCATGGATTCCTGCAGCGCACCGACCAGCAATTCCACTGGCAAAACGCCGGCTATGCCACGTTCGACGATTTCCTCGCCACGCTGGCCTCACGCCACCGCAAGGCGATCAAGCGCGAGCGCCGCGACGCTGTCGCCAACGGCGTTACCATTCATTGTCTGACCGGCAGCGATCTCACCGAAGACGCATGGGACGCCTTCTACGAATTCTACATGGAGACCGGCTCGCGCAAATGGGGGCAGCCTTACCTCACCCGCGCGTTCTACGCGCAGGTCGGCGAGACCATGCGCGACGATGTGCTGCTGGTGATGGCGAAACGCAACGATCGCTGGATCGCCGGCGCGATCAACTTTATCGGATCGGACACGCTGTTCGGGCGCAACTGGGGCGCAATCGAGCATCATCCGTTCCTGCATTTCGAGGTCTGCTATTATCGGGCGATCGATTTCGCGATTTCGCGCAAGCTGAAATGGGTCGAGGCCGGCGCACAGGGTGAGCACAAGATCGCGCGCGGCTACCTGCCCCGCATCACCTATTCGGCGCATTACCTCGCCGATCCGTCGCTGCGCCGCGCGGTGCGTGACTATCTCAAGCACGAGCGCAAGTATGTCGAGGAAGCGGCGCGCGAGTTGACGGACGCAGGTCCGTTTCGCAAGGGTAACGGCAGCGACATCTGCGAACCTTGACCGGTCATACGCCGCCGGGCGACACTGCAACCAAGATCGAACCAGGAGCGCGCGCGATGGTCGCCTACGACAACAAGAACCTGTTTGCGAAAATCCTGCGCGGCGAGCTGCCGGCCTACAAGGTCTACGAGGACGATCATACGTTTGCATTTCTCGACATCATGCCGCGTTGCCCCGGCCATACGCTGGTGATCCCGAAGGCGGCTGCACGCAACATCCTCGATATCAAGCCCGACGACTTCGCTCACGTGGCGCGGACCGCCTGCAAGATCGCGGCAGCGGGAATGAAAGCGTTCGAAGCCGACGGCATCACGGTGCAGCAGTTCAACGAGACGGCCGGCGGCCAGGTGGTGTTTCACCTGCACATGCATGTGATGCCGCGCAAGGAAGGCGTGGCGCTGTTGCCACCCGCCAGCGTCAAGGCTGAACCGAAGCTGCTCGAGGATCACGCCACGCGCATGATCGCGGCGCTTCAGGCGTGACGCAAGCCGGGCTCAGCCCAGGAAATACTTGCCTGCTAGGATCACCGCTTCGCCGGCGGCCACGCCGGCCAGTACAGACTGTCGCAAGCCAAGAAACGCCGCAAATCCAGCGGCGGCAGCACCGAAGCGGATCGCGATCGGAACGCTCGCCAGCGCACCGGGCGGCACAATCAAAATCTGAGTGATGACGCCGGCGAGGATCGCGGTCGCGACCGCCCTCACCCACACCAGAATTTCCGCGTCCTCCTCGACGCCGCCGCCGATCCACAGGCCAAGCATGCGCCAGACTCCGTTGGGCAGAATTCCTGCAACCAACAGGATCAGCAGCGCGTGCCAGTCGCCGATAAATTCACTCATCGCCGGCGCTCCCTGACGACATGCACGCCGTAGGCAATGGTGCCCGCCACCAGACCGCTGATCAGGATATCGACGCCGGTTTTCAGCGTCGCCACCGCAGGGTACAGCGCGACGCCGAGCACCAGCGCGAGCTTGTCGGCGGTCTGCCTCGCATTCAGAGCGGTCGAATAGAGGAACGTCAGCGGTGTCAGCGCGAGCACCGCAACACCAAAGATCGGCGGCAATTGCGCCGCCGTCTGATAGCCGATCGTGGTCGCGATCAGACAGACAGACACAAATCCGGTGCCGAGCCCGTTGGCGAAAATGATCCGCTGCTCGCGCGGCACTTTTGGAAACAGCCGGAAGCCTTCGACCCAGAATGTCACCGCGGTGAAATGCGCGGGCAAGATCAGGTGATAATACTTCGTCTTCGGCGTCTTCATCATCGGGAGCAGCGACACCACCATCGGCATCAGCCGCACCGCCGTGACGGTGACCGCGAGCGCCGCCTGAATCACGGTGGCGCCGGAATGTAGCGACGACATCAGGATGACTTGCGCCGGCCCCGCCCAGATCAGCGCGGATCCCAGAAGCGCCCAACCGAGGCTGAAGCCCGTGTCATGGGCGAGTGCGCCGATGCCGATGAAGGTCGCAAACAACACGTAGGTCAGAACCGAGGTGACGATCGACCGCAATCCCAGCGCGAACACGCGCAGCGGGCTTTGCCATTGGTCAGAGTCGAGGGGTGGGAGAGCCAAAAGGAATCGCCAGATCCGGAGTGAACCCCAATCGCGCAGCCAGGGCCTTGCGCGTCAACCGTAGAAGCAGGCTTAGCCCTGCGCCAGAGGCATTTCTCTCATGCCTGAGCCAGACCGCACGAGACGCATCAGGCTCGACCCCATCGCCAATACGAGGCCTGCGCCACGGCATTTAGGTTAATGATCCGTTTCACAATTCCCGTCTTCCGTGCATTCCCGTAATCGGGTTAGTTGAGGGTAACAACCAGGGAGTACAACCATGATCGAGCGTCGGAAAGTCCCGAGGGGACGTGTGTTTTACGGCGGCGTGGTTGAATTCAACGAATGGAAATCGACAGCCAGTTGCACCGTTCGCAATTTCTCGGCCCACGGCGCCAAGGTTGAGGTCCCGTTCGGAACGGCATTGCCGGACAAGGTCGGTCTGACGATCTGGCATCGCGGCGAAGTGTTTCCAGCGACCACGGTCTGGCGCCGCGGCAATGAATTCGGCCTCGCCTTTGAACTGCACAGCGACACCAGCAACGTCATCGACCTCGCCAAAAAGCGACGGCTGCGTGGCGGAGTCGTGCGCGGCTTCATTGCCGACAACACCGCGGGCACAGCGCTCGGTTACGCCTTGATCGCAGGCATTGGTGGCCTCGTTGCTGCCGGCGCCAGCTACAGCGTCAACACCATGGTGGTTGCAAAAATGGATCAGCTGGTCACGCTGCTGAAGCGTCACTGACGCGCGGGGCCGTCCTGCCGATTCTCACTTTCTGCGATCCGCGCAAGCAATGGTTTACGTTAACCTCTAAAGTCGTCTGCGGTGTTCTTATCCGCTAACCCGCCTGTGGCTATGGTGTCGCTCCTATCAAGGAGACGGCAATGCTCGACCGGCGGCAAAGCAATCGCGAACGTGTCATCCTGAGCGGCGGTGTCAGTGCCGAGCGCAGCGGATCGCGCACCGATGTGACGATCCGCAACATTTCGAACACCGGCGCCGCTCTTGAAGTGCCGGCAGGCGTCAAGTTTCCTCCCATGATCGACCTGTCGATTGCGCGGAAAGGCCGCTCGTTTCTGGCGCGCGTGATCTGGTGGCGCAACAACCGCATCGGTGTCGCCTTCGACAACCCGCTCGAAGCGCCGACCGGCGCGACCTCCGATCTCGAAGAGCGTCTGCGCAAGTCGGAGCGGCAGAACCGCGCGCTGAAGCGCCGCGTCAAGCAGCTCTGCGGCGAAGGCTGATCTGCTTCGTTCGAGACAATCATACGTGACAAATAAAAAGGCCGGCTGCGAAGCCGGCCTTTTTATTATCCGATAGATAGCGCGAAAGCCTTACGCCTTTACCAGCGGCTTTGCCGAACCTTTCGGCCCGTTACCGCCCGGCGGCTTCGGCTTGCGCGGCGCGCTGCGCTTGCGCGCACCGGCCGGCAGCTTTTCCGGTTTCGGGGTGACCGGACCATCGAGATACTCGAATCCGATTTTCTCCAGCTCGATGCCGAGCGCCGCTTCGTCCTTGACCAGCACGACGCGAACATGGCCGCCGCCTTTGAGCTTGCCGAACAACAACTCGTCGGCGAGCGGCTTCTTGATATGCTCCTGGATGACGCGCGACATCGGCCGCGCGCCCATCTGCTCGTCATAGCCATGCGTGATCAGCCATTCCTTGGCTGGCTCCGACAGCTCGATGGTGACATCGCGGTCAGCAAGTTGCGCTTCGAGCTGAAGCACAAACTTCTCCACCACCATGCCGATCACATCCGTGTTGAGATGCGCGAACGACACGATCGCATCGAGACGGTTGCGGAACTCCGGCGCGAACTGCCGGTTGATCGCTTCCGCATCGTCGCCTTCCCGCTTGTTGCGGGTGAAGCCGAAAGCCTGCCGTGCGAGATCGGCCGCACCCGCATTGGTCGTCATGATCAGGATGACGTTGCGGAAGTTGACCTGCTTGCCGTTGTGATCCGTCAAGCGGCCGTGATCCATGATCTGCAACAGCACATTGTAGAGATCCGGATGCGCCTTCTCGATTTCGTCGAGCAGCACCACGCAATGCGGATGCTGATCGACGCCGTCGGTCAAGAGGCCGCCCTGATCGAAGCCGACATAGCCCGGAGGCGCGCCGATCAGGCGCGACACCGTGTGCCGCTCCATGTATTCCGACATGTCAAAACGTATCAACTCGACGCCGAGCGACGCCGCAAGCTGCTTCGCCACTTCGGTCTTGCCGACGCCAGTCGGGCCGGAGAACAGGTAAGAGCCGATCGGCTTCTCCGGTTCGCGCAGGCCCGCGCGCGCGAGCTTGATCGACGCCGACAGCGCCTCGATGGCGCGATCCTGACCGAACACGACGCGCTTGAGTGTCGTTTCGAGATGCTTGAGCACCTCGGCATCGTCTTTCGACACGCTCTTGGGCGGAATCCGCGCCATGGTCGCGATCGTGGTCTCGATTTCCTTGATGCCGATGATCTTCTTGCGCTTGTTCTCGGGAACCAGCATCTGCGCCGCACCGGATTCGTCGATCACGTCGATCGCCTTGTCCGGCAGCTTGCGGTCGTGGATGTAGCGCGACGAGAGTTGCACCGCCGCTTCCACCGCTTCATTGGTGTATTTCAGCTTGTGATAGTCCTCGAAGTACGGCTTGAGGCCCTTCAGAATCGCGATCGCATCCTCGATACTCGGCTCGTTGACGTCGATCTTCTGGAACCGGCGCACCAGCGCGCGATCCTTCTCGAAGTGCTGCCGGTATTCCTTGTAGGTGGTCGAGCCCATGCAACGGATCGTGCCCGATGCCAGCGCCGGCTTGAGCAGGTTCGACGCATCCATCGCGCCGCCGGAGGTCGCACCGGCGCCGATCACGGTGTGAATTTCGTCGATGAACAGGATCGCATTGGGATGCGCTTCCAGTTCCTTGATGACTTGCTTCAACCGCTCTTCGAAATCGCCGCGATAGCGCGTGCCGGCCAGCAGCGTGCCCATGTCGAGCGAGAACACCGTCGATGCAGCCAGCACCTCCGGCACTTCCGAGTCGATGATGCGCTTGGCGAGACCTTCGGCGATCGCGGTCTTGCCGACGCCGGCTTCGCCGACGAACAGCGGATTGTTCTTCTGGCGGCGGCACAGCACCTGGATGGCGCGGTTGATCTCGGCATTGCGGCCGATCACCGGATCGATCTTGCCGTCGCGCGCCTTCTTGTTGAGATTGACGCAATAGGTGTCGAGCGCCTCGCCCTTTTTCTTGCCGTCGTCGTTGCCCTTGCTCTCGGCTTCCTCATCGACGCCGCGCACCGGGCGCGCTTCGGAGAGGCCCGGCCGCTTGGCGATGCCGTGGCTGATGTAGTTGACCGCGTCGTAGCGCGTCATGTCCTGCTCCTGCAGGAAATACGCGGCATGGCTCTCGCGCTCCGCGAAGATCGCGATCAGCACGTTGGCGCCGGTGACTTCCTCGCGGCCTGACGACTGCACATGGATTACTGCACGCTGGATCACGCGCTGGAAGCCTGCGGTCGGCTTGGCATCGTCGGCGCCATCGGTGACGAGATTTTCGAATTCGGTCTCGAGATAGTTGACGAGGCTGGCGCGCAGCTTGTCCAGATCGACGCCGCAGGCTCGCATCACCGCAGCCGCATCGGAGTCGTCGATCAACGACAGCAGCAGATGCTCGAGCGTCGCATATTGATGATGCCGCTCGTTCGCGACGGCTAGCGCGCGGTGCAGGGATTGCTCGAGGCTCTGCGAAAAAGTTGGCATTTGCGTCCTTTATTACGGCCCCCGCCGGTTTTGAGTTGGATCATTGTCCGTTTCTTTTAGGCCGCGATCCCCGTTCGGAGTTCCGGCCGCTTTGGATCATCAGGCTACTTCTTTTCCATCACGCATTGCAAAGGGTGTTGGTGCTTGCGCGCAAAATCCATCACCTGCGTCACTTTGGTCTCCGCGATCTCGTAGGTAAAGACCCCGCACTCGCCGATTCCATGATGATGCACATGAAGCATGATCTTGGTCGCGGCCTCGGCGTTCTTCTGGAAGAATTTCTCCAAAACGTGGACCACGAACTCCATCGGCGTGTAGTCGTCGTTCAGAATAAGTACGCGATAGAGGCTGGGACGTTTCGTGCGCGGCTTGACCTTGGTGATGACCGAGGTGCCGGGGCCGCTTGGCGTGTTAGGCCGGCCGTCGTCGCCGGCCATGCACGGGGCCCTGCCGTTAGCCGGATGCGCGCGATGCGGCTGCTGCATCGGCATCGAAATGTCGTTGGAAACGGCTCGGTTCGGAATGATGGCTCGCATGGCGGACAGGTTCGGTATTTCCAGCTTCGGCATTCGTACGGTTTCGGTCCTCATGCGTCTTACAGCCCCGCGGCAACCTCCCGACTGACGACCGACAGACCCGCAGCGAAGCGCCGCCGGACGTCTCAAATATGGGTCCGGAGCGATGCTTTCGCAAGCGCGTAAAATGCCCCTCAATTCCGGCAGAACAGCCATCAGGCGATGCCATACCGAAGATCGGCGGCACCTGCGTCATCTCCGTTGGTTAACGGCGACTGAATTGATACGCCGGCTTTCTGCTTCGCCGTTCAGCACACTTTGACGCTGTTTTGCGGTTTGCCGCCGGGCATCCCGATTGATCGGGTACTTAACGGCTTTTCTCAGGATGAATTTACCAACGTTTTATCAGCAGTTTCTACGAATGATCCCAAGAAACGCCCAAGAAACGCCCTTGGAGCTCAGGCGAAGTGCCGGAGCGAAACGGGCCGGGATCGGGTGAAACACCTAAATCCGGCACACGACTTTACCTGCTCTTCATCGATGGTTCCGTAGACTTTTGTTCTAGAATTCAAACCGGTGTTATCGCCATGTCCAAAGCGAATGTATTGAGCTCCGCCCATCAGTTGCTCGGCCGGTTTCGCCGGAACGAACGCGGCAACGTCGCGGTGATCTTCACCGTTGCCATCACCCCGATCCTGCTGTTGATCGGCGCAGCCGTCGATTACACGAGCGCCACCAACGCGCGTGCCGCCATGCAGGCGGCGCTCGATACCGCTGCCCTGATGATTTCGAAGGATGCTGCCACTTTGACAGCGGCGCAAGTCACTTCGAAGGCCGACGCTTACTTCAAGGCGCTGTACTCGCATTCCGAAGTCCTGAGCGTCGCCAGCAGCGCGGTCTACACACCGCCGAGCGGCGCCAACCCCGCGAAACTCGTCATGACGGGCAGCGGCAAGGTCAATACCCAGTTCATGAAAATTGCCGGTTATCCGACGCTCGACCTGAAAACCGGCTCGACGGCGACCTGGTCCAATACCAAGCTTCGCGTCGCACTCGCCCTCGACGTCACCGGTTCGATGAACAGCGACGGCAAACTTGCCGCCATGAAGACCGCGGCCAAGAGCCTGATCGACACGCTCAAGCAATCGGCGGCCGCCACCGCCGACGTCTATGTCTCGATTATTCCGTTCGCCCAGATGGTCAACATCGGTACTGCGAACGTGAACGCACTCTGGCTCGACTGGACCGACTGGGATAGTGCCAACGGCACTTGCCTCACCGCCAAGAGTTACAAGACCCGGAGCGCCTGCACCAACTCCGGCCGCGTCTGGCTGCCCGATAACCACAACACCTGGGATGGCTGCGTCACCGATCGCGATCAGCCCTACGACACCACCAAGGACGCTCCCAATCTCCTGACGTACAAGTTTCCGACCGTGCAGTACGAACAGAGCGGAAATAACATCTGCCCGGCGCAGATTTTGCCGATGACATCGATTTATTCGTCAACCGATGCGCAGACGGTGAAGACCAAGATCGACTCGCTGGTGGCCAACGGCGGCACAAACCAGCCCATTGGCATGCACTGGGCCTGGATGTCGCTGCAGCAGACGTTGCCGCTGAACGCACCAGCCAAGGATACGAACTATAACTACACCGACGCCATTATCCTGCTGTCGGACGGCCTCAACACCATCGACCGCTGGTATGGCAACGGCAGCAATCCGTCCCCGCAGGTCGATGGGCGGCAGGCAATCCTCTGCAACAACATCAAGAATACGGCCGTCAACGGCAAGACGGCGATCTACACCATTCAGGTCAACACCGATGGCGACCCGGAATCCGCGATCCTGAAATCCTGCGCGGATCCCGGCAACTTCTATCCGACAACAACCACGACCGGCATCGCTTCGGCTTTCAGCGCGATCGGCGCGTCGCTCTCGAAACTTCGTCTCGCCAAATAAGGATTCGCACCGGCAATCGCCGAAAACAAAAAAGCCCGGCGATGCCGGGCTTTTTCACGTCTGCGGTTCGAAATCAGTGTTGGG
>JAKFUP010000202.1 GCA_021732625.1 Hyphomicrobiales bacterium | reverse complement strand
GTCTATGCGCCGTAGAGGAAATTGGGCAGCCACAGTGTCAGCCCCGGCCAGATGTACATGAACACCATGCACAGGATCACGATCAGCATGTACGGCATCATGCCCGCGAAGATCTGATTGATCGTCACGTGTTTGGGCGCGACGCCTTTGAGATAGAAGGCCGACATCGCCACCGGCGGTGACAGGAATGCGGCCTGCAGATTGACGAACACCAGCACGCCCCACAGGATCGGATCGATCTGGAAGTGCTTCAGCAGCGGCAGGAAGATCGGCACGAAGATCACGATGATCTCGGTCCACTCCAGCGGCCAGCCGAGAACGAAGATGATCGCTTGCGACACGATCATGAACTGGATCGGCGACAGGTCGAACGACAGCACCCAGCGTTCGACCAATGCCTGCCCGCCGAGAATGGCGAACACGGCCGAGAAGATCGCGGAGCCGACGAACAGCCAGCACACCATCGATGTGGTTTTTGCGGTCAGGAACACCGCTTCCTTGGTTCGCTTCCAGTCCAGTGTACGGGCCTGGAATGCGAGCAGAAACGCGCCCGCCGCGCCAACCGCCGCAGATTCCGTCGCCGTCGTGATACCAAACAGGATCACGACCAGCACGACGACAGTCAGAACGCCGAGCGGCATCACCGAGGAGACCAGCAGCCGGAGAACCTCGAACTGCTCCGCTTCCATGCGCCAGTAATAGCGAAGTGTCATCAGCGCCATCAGCGCGCCGATGATCGAGAACCAGAGGTAGAACTGCTGCGGCGGACCGGCGTAGGCGGGGGCGTTGCCGGCCTCGGCACGCAACTCCGCACTGCCGACTTCCTGAAGCTGCTCGCTCCCCTTGTCGGCGTTCGAGCTTGAGCCGCCGGCACCGAGTTCTTCGGCCTTGTCCTCTTGCGGCGGCTCTTGCGAACCTGATCCCAGCTCCTGCGGGGCATCGCTTGCTGCCTTGGGTGCAGCCACCGTCGCCTTGGAGCGATCGAGCGACTGAATCTGGGCGGGCGCCGGTGCATCCGGCTGCTGATGGATTACCACATACCACCATGCGCCGTAGAGTGTCACAGCGGTCAGTGTCAGCGGCACGAGCGCGTAGCCGACACTTTCGACCAGCATCTTGTAGGTGACGCGGACGCCGCCGGCGTCGATACCCAGCGCCCTTGCGGGCGAGGTTACGGCCGAGATCAGCGCTGGGACCATCTTGCGCGAATATTTCTGCTGCAGGTCGGCAACCCACGGCCGTACCGGGATCTGCGTCTCGCTCTCGGGCAGCTTCGGCGCGATGCGGGGGTTCAGCAGCGCCCAGCCGATGATATAGATGAGATAGAGAAGAGCCAGGAAGAAGCCTGGAAACATCGCCGCCGCATAGAGCTTGACCACGGACTGCCCTGCGACTGCCGCGTAGACGATGATCATGACCGAGGGCGGAATCAGGATGCCGAGCGTGCCGCCGGCAGTGATGACGCCGGATGCAAGGCGAACGTCATAGCCCGCTTTGAGCATCGGGTTCAGCGCGATAACGCCCATCAGCACGACAACGGCGCCGACCAGACCTGACGCAATACCCCAGAACGTGCACACGACCAGCGTTGCGACCGCCAGCGAGGCAGGCACACGGCGGAATGCGAGCTGGATCGAATAGAACATCTTATCGACCAGCGCGCCGCGCTCCATCACGTATCCCATTAAGACGAATAACGGGATCGATATGAGGACGTCGTTGGTCATCGCGCCGTAGGTGCGCTGAACCATCAGGTCGAAGATGCGGTTATCGAGCAGGGCATGCGTCGGATCGTAGAACGCAATGAACCCGAACAGGATGCCGAGACCCATCAGTGTGAATGCGGTGGGGAAGCCCAGCATGATCACGACCACGATGAGCCCGAGCATCAAAAGACCAAGTGCTGGATCACTCATCGTACCGTTTCCCCGCCCAAGCCGCGTTGGCGCGCGCTTTCGTCAATACTCTTTGCCTGTTCGATGGCGCGGTTGCGTGCCTCATCGTCAACGTGCTCGCTTGCAGCGAGCTGTTCTCCGACGACGTCGATTTCGTTGACGTCCTTCAATCGCGTTGGCCATTCGCCAGTCTTGAGGCACATGACGCATCGCACGATTTCTGCGACTCCCTGCAGCAGCACCAGCGCGCCGGCAATCGGAATCATGGTCTTGAAATGATAGACCGGAGGGCCGTCGGCTGTGATGTTGGAGTGCTCGTTGATGCGCCAGGAGTCGCCCGCGTAGTCGTAGCCGGCGTAGACCAGAGCGGCGATGCCTGGAATGAAGAACAGGAAATACAGCACGAGGTCGAGCGATGCCTGGGTGCGCGGCTTCATCGAGGAGTAGAGAAAGTCTCCACGCACGTGAGCATTCTGGGCCAGCGTATAAGCGCCGCACAGCATGAACAGCGAGCCATAAAGCATGTTCGAGGCATCGAAGATCCATGCGGTTGGCGCGTTCAGCAGATAGCGCTTGAAGACCTCGATGCAGACGAGGCCCATCAAACCCATGATCAGCCACGCCGCGGCCTTACCGGCCCAGGTGCTGATTTCATCAATCGTGTGAAGAAATTTCTGTACGCCCATATGGATGCTGCCAAGAGGAGGGAGAAGATGTGGCTGTACACTGCATTAGAGCATTTCGCGCCCCGGTGGAAACCGGTTTGCCATTGAAAATGCCCGAGAGCCCGAGTGAGGGGCCCACTTTTTCGGAATGTGCGTCGTCCCGAAGGGTCTGCGTCGCCTGAAAGCGAGGCACCAGCCGGATGGATTTCCGGCTGGTGCCAATTTGTATCTTGAGAACGATCAGGTCTTCTTCTTCGCGTTCGGTCCGAAGTAGTGGGCGTAAGCCATACGGCGGCTGACGACCGTATCCTGCTCCCACTGCATCGCGCGTTTCGCAAACTTTTCCTGCGAGTCGAGGATTTCCTTGAACAGCGGGTCGGCCGACGCTTTCTTCGACGTCACCTGATCGTAGACCTCGAGCTGCTTTTGCAGCACCGAGTCAGGCGTCTTGTAGAACTTCACCTTGTCCTTCGACTGCATCTCCGCGTAGTCCTGCGAATAGCGATCGATGGCTTTCCAGGCCATGTCCTGGCTGGCGGCTTCGGTCGCGTAGGAGATGATCGAGCGGATCTTCTCCGGCAGCGCGTCGTACTTCGCCTTGTTGAACATGATCTCGAACTGCTCGGCGTTCTGATGATAGCTCTGCAGCATGCAGACTTTCGACACGTCCGGGAAACCGAGGAGACGATCCGAAGATGCGTTGTTGAACTCCGCCGCGTCGAGCAGGCCGCGATCCATCGCCGAAACGATTTCGCCACCCGGAAGTGCGTTCACCGCAGCGCCCATGCCCTGGAACACGTCGATCGAGATGCCGACCGTGCGGAACTTGATGCCCTTCAGGTCGTCGGCCTTGGTGACCGGCTTCTTGAACCAGCCGAGCGGCTGGGTTGGCATTGGACCGTAGGGGAACGATACCACGTTGGCGCCGATCGAGGCGTAAAGCTTCTGGAGCAGCTCCTTGCCGCCGCCGTACTTGTGCCAGGAGAGCAGCATGTTGGCGTCCATACCGAACGCCGGACCCGAACCCCACAGCGCGAGCGCGTTGCTCTTGCCGTAATGATAGGCGAGCACGCCGTGACCGCCGTCGAGGGTGCCCTTCGACACCGCTTCGAGCAAACCGAACGCGGGAACGACCGCGCCGGCCGGCAATACTTCGATCTTGAGGTCGCCGCCGGTCATTTCGTTGACCTTCTTGGCGTAGTCGAGCGCGTATTCGTGGAAGATGTCCTTCGACGGCCAAGTGCTCTGGAAGCGCATGCTGACCGGGCCTTGAGCCGAGACGATGCTCGGCGTGGCGACTGCTGCGGCTCCCGCAGCGGCAGCCGTGAGAAAACGGCGGCGATCCGTTTTATGTTCTGTTTTCTTGCCCATTTATTTCCTCCCTGTTGACGTTTCCTGAGAGTCCGCTGGGCGCGGACTTTTTCGTTTCTACGTTGGGCGCCACACAAATGCTTGCGCGCGATTTTGGCAAGGAAAAAAATGAGTTGCGCCGGTTTTGGCTTAACGGCGGTGCGGGATTGCCGTCACTGCCGGTCGCTGAAAGCTCTGCACTGCAGGCGGATTATTGAAACCTGTCAAGATATGCTGAGTTATGCGTCACAATTGCCGCATAACTTGATTTTAGCGGGTGATGGTTGTTCGCACTTGCGTAACAAGCTTGGTCAGAGGCCGTGTTCATGTTTATTCCCGCGATGGAGGTGAATCTTTGTTGTTGCCCCAGTAGGACATCAGGGTGCGATTGCACCGCGGGTTGCGCCCGTCCGTTCAACACCGGTTGATAGTCACGCCGAGGTGAACCTGTCGGGCGGCGGATCAGACTAATCTGCAAACCGACCATGATGATCGGCGCTTAACGGACTGGAACCAATCGACAGGCTACGATTTGACCGGACGACCGAAGTTTCAAGGATTGTAAGGAGAATACAATGCGCAAGACCATGCTGGCTATCGCACTCGGCGGTGCCGCTCTCTCGCTTGGCAGCATCGAGGCGAGTGCCCGTGATTACGCCTACTGCCTGACCGGCCGCGGTGTCGGCTCGCCCGGCGACTGTGCCTACACCAGCTACGAACAATGCCAGGCGAGCGCGTCCGGACGCGGCCTGTTATGCAATATCAACCCGCGGGTTGCGTTTGCTCGTGAGGGTTATTACGTCGAGGCCTACGATCCTGCTGATCGATATGACGCCCCGCGCCGCGGCAAGCGTAAGCGTAATTACGCGCCTTATTGAGCGCCGGACGCTTTCTTATCGGACATTTGGAGTTATTGGACATTTGGATCGGCGCGCGGCGTTCTGGCTGCGCGCCGATCTCGTTTCAGAATGTCTCCCTACGGTCATCGAGGACGTTCAGCACTCTGATTGCCGGGCTGCTGCGGCTTCAGATGACTTGCTCTGGCGTGATACGTGCATCTAGTCTTCCGACAATGTGACCTCCGGCAAGGTGGTTCAGGATGCGCGCACGGCTTTTGGCTTTCGTTGCCCTTGGATTGTTGGCGGTGCCGCCGCTGCAAGCCGTCGCTCACGACGATGCACGGCCTCATCGTCACCCGGCCCGCAACTTGCGTCAGAATATGCTTCCTGCGCCATGGCTGACGCAACAGCCGGCGCCGAGCCAACCCGCGCAGGCGAGCCAATGCCTCGCCATCGCCAATGCCGTTCCCGGCGTTGTCTATGCGAACTTCTCGCAAAAGGCCGCGCGCAAGGAAGAAGTCACCATCACTTACGCCGGGCATTCGACCTATTACATCGACACGCCGGATGGCGTCAGCGTCGCCACCGATTTCAGCGGCGTCTATACCATCGGCCGCCTGCCGCACATCGCAACGATGAATCGCGCGCACTCGACGCATTATACGCTGTCGCCCGACTCGCGCATCCAGCACGTGCTGCACGGCTGGGGCGAGGGCGGGCAACCGGCGAAACACAACCTTGCGATCGGCGATATCTACATCCGTAACGTCACCACCGACATCCGTGCTTTCCGCTTCGATTCCGAGGCGCTGCAGAAAGACGCTAACTCGATCTTCATTTTCGAGGTCGCGGGTCTCTGCATCGGCCATCTCGGTCATCTGCATCACCCGCTCGACGAGACGCACTTCGCGGCGATCGGCCGGCTCGATATCCTGATGGTGCCGATCGACGGTGGTTACACCATGTCGGTCGAAGGTATGTCGGAACTGACAAGGCGGCTGCGTTCGTCCATTGTGCTGCCGATGCATCGCTTCGACACGCCGCTCAGCGACTTTCATCGCCGGATGGGCGGGCAGTTCGAGATGGAAATGAAAACCTCGCGCTCGCTGACGGTATCGCTTGGTTCGCTACCGAAGACGCCGACCATCATCGTTCTCGATGGCGTATAGGCGGCGCTCTCATTCTGCTCTATACCGCGCTCAGGGCATGCCCCAACGAGAAACAGCGTTCGCGGCACCGGGAGCAAGAACGAATGGCCAAGAAAACCTATCGCATCGCAGTGATTCCGGGAGACGGGATCGGCAAGGAAGTCGTTCCCGAGGGGCTTCGTGTGCTCGAAGCGGCGGCGAAGGCGCACCGCGTTGATTTGAAGTTCGATATGTTCGACTTCGCATCGTGGGATTACTACGCCAAACACGGCCAAATGATGCCCGATGACTGGAAGGCACAGATCGGCGGCCATGACGCGATCTACTTTGGCGCGGTCGGCTGGCCGGAGAAAATTCCGGATCACATTTCGCTGTGGGGTTCGCTGATCAAGTTTCGCCGCGAGTTCGATCAGTACGTCAATCTGCGTCCGGTGCGATTGATGCCGGGCGTGCCGTCGCCGCTGGCCAACCGCAAGCCGGGCGATATCGATTTCTGGGTTGTGCGCGAGAATACCGAAGGCGAGTATTCATCCGTCGGCGGCCGCATGTTTCCGGACACCGAGCGCGAATTTGCGGTGCAGGAAACCTTCATGACCCGCATCGGCGTCGATCGCGTGCTGAAGTTCGCGTTCAAACTCGCGCAATCGCGTCCGAAGCGTCATCTGACATCGGCAACCAAGTCCAATGGCATCTCGATCACCATGCCTTACTGGGACGAGCGCGTCGAAGCGATGGCGAAGAATTTTCCGGATGTGAAGTGGGACAAGTATCACATCGATATTCTCAGCGCGCACTTCGTGCTGCATCCGGACTGGTTCGATGTCGTCGTCGCATCGAATCTGTTCGGTGACATTCTCTCCGATCTCGGACCGGCCTGCACCGGCACTATCGGCATCGCACCGTCGGGCAACATCAATCCCGACGGAAAATATCCGTCGGTGTTCGAACCGGTGCATGGATCGGCGCCGGATATCGCCGGACAGGGCATTGCCAATCCGATCGGCATGATCTGGTCGGCGTCAATGATGCTCGAACATCTTGGCGAGACGGCGGCTGCTGCGTCTATCGTGAAAGCGATCGAGCGGACGCTCGGCGAGCGCACTTTACGGACCCGCGATCTGGGCGGTCAGGCCGACACGACGGCTTGCGGCAAAGCTGTGGCGGAGATGATCGAGTAGTTGTGGCAAGTCTGCCGTTGCTTTGACACCGTGCGGCCTTGACCGCGAGGCTGCCTCAGGATTGCCTCAACCTTTTTGAGCAAGCGTCCACACTGACATCGGATGCTCCAGCCCACGCAAGATTTGCGCGGGCTGTTGCTCAAGCGCGATGGAGCCGATGCCGTCCTTGATGTTCTCCGATTTCGCTTGCTGAACCAGTGCGTCGCTTGCGACCAGCACGCATCCGAGGCTGCGGGTCAGCGCTTCAAGACGTGCGGCTGCGTTGACCGTCGAGCCGATCACCGCGAACTCAAGCCGGTTGCGTCCGATATCGCCGAGCACCACGGGCCCATAATGCAAACCGAAGCTGGCCCGGATCGGCGCTTCGCCATTTGCCGTGCGCTCGCGATTGAGATTGTCGACGGCGGCAATCATCGCCTGCGTGCAGGCAAGTGCGTTGATCGCGTCGGTCTTGCCGCAGAACGGCGTGCCGAACGTCGCCATGAGTCCGTCGCCGAGATATTTGTCGAGCGTACCGCCGTGTAGAAACACTTCGTGCTCCATGCGGCCGTGAAACTCGCGCAGCGTGCCGATCACTTCCTCCGGCGGCTTGCCGTCGGCGAACGACGTGAAACCAACGATGTCGACAAACAGCACCGCGATGTCCTGCGTTCGTACCTGTTTGAGCGGTTCGTCGTTCTTCGACAGCTCTTCCACGACGGTCGGAGAAAAGTAGCGCGCGAGATTGGTGCGTTCGCGTTCCAGGGAAGCGTGGCTGGTCAACAGGAGGTTTGAACGGCGCGTCGCTATGGCCAGCGTAAACGCGACGATCAGAAATACGATAACTTCCTTGAATCGATCTGGCGCGTTGACGCTGTTGGGATCAAGCAGGCGAAACAACCGATCGTCGCCGCCAGTCGCCGCTTTGATTTTCTCGGAGACATCCACCAGTTTTTGCGGCTGGAAATAAACCCACACCGCGCCTGTCAGCCACAGGCCGGCCGTCCAAGCGCCCATGGCGATTGCGGTTCGCCATGAATACGCCAATGTCGCCCCGGCAATCAGAATGAAGAAGTAGATAAAGTTGTCGAAGCGGTATTGCATCGCGATCGGCCAATCCACCGCGCTCAATGGATTCGGCAGGACGGTCAACAGCGTCATCAGTGCGAGGTCGCAGAACATCAGGAACAGTTCGGCGCCTGAGCGGCCGGTTCGGCCGACCTTCAATTGCGCCCAGCCGATCAGTGCAAACAGTGCGGCAGCAATCTCGTAGTAGACCATCTCGATATAAGGATTGAGGACAGGCAGCATCACCGCGATCACTGCAAGCGCGGCCCACCGCGCTCGAACCGCAAGCAAAAGTCCTTCTCGCTTTGCATTCGCAAGCGCGGCTTCGGCGAATTTCAGCGATTCCTGCCGGTCGTTCGGGCGTGCGCTCGCGGATAGTCGTCTTGCCATAGAAATATCCTGAGCGTCTGGGCGAGACTTATGCCCGATTGGTGGTTGCACCATAGCCGGAATTCGTGATGTGTGGACTGATTCTGAGCCAGACTGTTGAGTATCGAAACGCATGTTGAAATTCGACGCTGACTCACGCCGAGCGATCACCGAAAAACTTCAGGCATTTCGGCGTGCGCCAGCTGGTGCAACCGGAGAACTGAAACGTGCTGCGGTCGCGATTGCACTGCTTTCAACAGGTGACGGCTCCGAGGGCCTTGCGTTTGCTCTGACGCGGCGGGTCGGAAAACTGCGCGCACACAGCGGCCAGTGGGCGTTGCCCGGCGGGCGTTGTGACGCCAATGAGACGTTGGTCGATGCTGCGTTGCGCGAAATGGACGAGGAGATCGGGCTTAAACTAGACCGGCTCGATACGCTTGGCCAACTCGACGATTACCCGACGCGCTCGGGTTATCTGATTACGCCGGTCGTGGTCTGGTGCCGGCCGGATATGACTCCGCGCGCCAATCCGGAAGAAGTTGAGGCGATCTATCGCATCCCTGTCGCGGACATTATGCCGGCCGACAAGGTGAACTTCACCAGCATCCCGGAGAGCGAACGGCGCGTGGTGCGGATCAACATTCTGGGTCAGCATATTCATGCGCCGACGGCAGCGCTGCTGTATCAATTCCGCGAGGTGCTGGCGGGCCGCGAGACACGCGTCGCGGATCTGGAGCAGCCGGTGTTTGCCTGGAAATAGGTGAGAGCGATCAATCGGGCTTGATCAATCCAGCTGCAGTCAGCGCGCGCGTAATGATGTTGTTGATGCTCTGTGATTGGTCGGTGGCGGTCGCGCGCGCGCGTGCGACCTTTGCGGCCTGTGCTTTGCCGTTTGCTTTTGCCCGCGTCACGGCTTTGCTTTCTGCAGCAATGGCGACAGAAACAGGGACGCGCTCAGCAGCGCTTGTCAGTCCCCAGAACGTGGCGATGTGATACGAGGAGGAAATGCCGGCCTCGAGCATGAACGGTCCGGGCTGACCGGCGTATCCGCTCGCGATGTGTAGTGGTGTGCCGTGCGCCATGTTGGTGATCAGGTAGGATTCGACGATCGTTCGTCCTTCGGAATCCCACCAGCCCTGACGAGGATGACTATCGACGATGTCCTCGAACATCGGTTCGGCAGGCAGGCCGTGGACATTGAGCCACTGGTTGACGATGTGATCCGCATTGATCGGATTGACCGTGGCGTCGGCGCTGCCATGCCAAACGGAAACCTTCGGCCACGGACCTTTGTGCGGCGATGCCGACAGTACCCGTTTGCCAAGTTCGCTCGCCGGAATGTGCGGCGCCTTGTGCATTGTCTTGAGTGCATCTTGCAGATTGTCGGCAACACCGTGCGGAATGCCCGCGATGATCGCGCCGCCTGCGAATGTTTCGGGATACGCTGCCAGCATGGCCGAGGTCATGGCACCGCCTGCCGACAGGCCGGTGATGAAAACGCGCTTGGGATCGATCTTTTGCTCGCGCGACAGGTGTTCCACCATTTGACGGATCGAGGCGGCTTCGCCGCGATCGCGTATGACATCATCCGGTGAAAACCAGTTGAAGCAGAGGTTTGCATTGTTGCGCCGCCGCTGCTGCGGCATCAGCAATATGAATCCGTAACGATCGGCAAGGTTCGACCAGCCCGCGCCAAGGTCGTAAGCCGCCGCCGTCTGTGTGCAGCCGTGCAGAACGATGACGAGGGCCGGGTGGCTCGGCAGGCTCGAAGGCAGATGGATAAACATCCGCAGCTCGCCGGGATTGTCGCCGAATTCGCCGACCTCGCTGAGGGCGCTTGACCCTGCATCGAGGATCCCGAGCCCTTGGCCCGTCATCAGTCGGGAGATGTTCGGAAGCCGCTTCAGGTAATCCACATTCTTGGCAATCGACAATGTGATGCCCTCAGTTGGCGTGGCTCTCTTTTAGCCCCGCGGAATGATCTTATTGCATTGCACAATAATACCTCCAGACCCGAATTTCATCAGGCATTTGCAGGTTTATTTGCGTTCCAGGTCACAAAAGCGTGGAAAATCAAAGAATAGGGGTGTTCTAGGTGTCCGCTCAACCGGCGCGATCAATTGAGCAACCCGCATATCGATAAACCAGCGGCCGTCGCGGCCGCTTCATAATCTGGAACCCGCAGCCCGAAATACCGGATCCAAAACAAAAGGTGGCCGGTGAGCCGGCCGTCTTGCCGACGGCTTCGTATCGAAGCAGAGATATCAGCCTGGACCGTACTTGAACTTGCCGCCCTCGATAAATGGCTCGGTCTTCATGTAGAGCTGGCCATTCTCGCCGATGAAAAAGAACGTGTTCTTCTTCACCTTCTTTGCACCGGACAGCAGAGTCTTCGCGTTGCTGGTCCCCATTTTGTAGACCATCGTCTTGCCGTTGGCGTCATAGCCGTAGGCGACCTTGGGCGTAATGTCCCAAGCTGTCGGCGCATCGCTCTGCTGAGCATTGGCAGCGCTTGTGAGTGCAATCAGCGCAGCGGCCGCTGTCAGCGTTCGGATCGAAGTCAGTCTCATCGTGTCGTCTCCAAATACGTGTCGCGTGCAGGATATCTTCACATCGCAGAATTCGCTCGCAGCGTGGCCCGTGTCGGGCGGGCAAATCGTCACGGCTTGTCAGGTGAAAACCGCGCTATTGAACAAAGCACGAACGCGAATCCGCCGTCAATCTCCGTGCGTGCTATCGATACGATGTTCAAATTCCCGTTTCTCCGTTTCCGTTTCAACCCTAGGGTCCGGTGAATCGGATGATCCCTTCCGTTGTTTTTTGGGCATGGTCTGGTCCGAAAACCGGTTTCCACTTTTCGGGATGATGTCCTATCGTCGCGCTCGCAGAGAGTCGGGGTTTGGCCTTGGCCATCCGGCCGGAGAGGAATCAGCGGATGGGTTATGTTTTGAGAACCGGAATTTTTCTTGCCCTGCTTTCGGCCGGCGTCTGGCCGGTGGCTGCGATGGCCGATGATTTCAAGTTGAGCAACAACCAGAGGATCGCTTGCGGCCGCGGGCTCGCGCCGGGCAAGTTGAACGCCGCCAATTGCAAATCATACGCTTACATCTTTAACACCAAGACATCCGAGTATTATCGATGTCAGGTCACCGTGTCGCTGACGCGCGACAACAAGGAAATTCTGAGCGTTCAAGCTGACGGAGGCTGCGTGAAGCGGCCGCGTATCTTCGACAAGGATTCCAGCTATTCGTTCGATTCGGTGGAAACCGAGCCGCCGAACACCAACTCTTTCTTCGGACCGGGCGGTCACGCGATCTGGGTCAGCGACGACAAGGCTCTGAAGGTCAAGGGCTGCGTGACCATTGCGTCTGGTCTCGGCTCGGACGTGACGCGCTGCGTCGACATGACGTTCGCGGACAAGTAGTCCACGAACGCCATTGTCGTGCGGAGGCAGATTTACTCCGGCGCGATCTTTATTCTGGTGCAATCTTGGCGAACGCTGCGACCTTCGCCCATTTCTCGTTCTCGCGCGCGATGTAAGCGGTCATCTCGGCGGGGGAGCCGCCGACCGGATCGCCGCCGATCTTGCGAATGCGCGCTGTGCCATCGTCGGTTTTGATGAAGGCGTTGATGGCCTTGTTGAGCTTGTCCACGATCTCCGGCGCCATTTTCTGTGGTGCTGCAATCGTGAAGTATGACGAGGCGTCGTAGCCTGGCACGCCCGATTCCGCGATCGTCGGAATGTTGGGCAGCAGCGGCCAGCGCGCCGCAGTGCTGACACCAAGCGGCCGCACCGAGCCTGCCTCCGCGAATGCAGCCACTGCCGGCAGGTTGTCGATCATCACATGGATACGGCCGGCGAGCAGGTCGCTCACCGCCGGTGCGCTGCCCTTATAAGGGACATGGGTCATGTCGAGTCCGGTCATCGATTTGAACAACTCGGTCGATAGATGCGCGGTGCTGCCGAGGCCCGGCGTGCCGTAGAGAATTTCTCCGGCGGGTTTGGTCTTCACGTAAGCCAAAAATTCGGCGACGGATTTAGGCGGCAGCGATGGTGTCACCGACATCAGATTCGGCACGCGCGCGATGATCGTAACCGGAGCGAGATCCTTGACGGGATCGTAGGTCATGGTCTTGAAAACCATCGAGTTGATGCCGTGGGTGCCTGGCGTGCCGACCAGGAAACTGTATCCGTCGGGTTCGATCTTCGAGATGAAGTCAGCCGCGATATTGCCGCCCGCGCCGGCCTTGTTCTCGACGATGAACTGCTGGCCCATGGTTTCGGATAGATTGTTGGCGACAAGACGCGCCAGAATGTCGGTGGTGCCGCCCGCCGCGAACGGCACGACCAGGCGAACCGGCCGTGCTGGCCACTGCTGCGCAAGTGCGGTGGTTGTCATCAGCGCCGGTGCTGCGAGTAGCGACGCGCCGCCGAACACGACCGAGCGCCGGCTGAAGCGGGATTTGGGAATGGAATCCGTCATTGCTGTCTCCTTGACGTCCGCTTGCTGCGGGTTCTTCGATTCAAATGGTCCAGCAGCATAGATCGCCGCGTTCGACAGATAGATAACAGAAACGGCGGCCGATGTGCCCGGCCGCCGTTCGC
>JAKFUP010000219.1 GCA_021732625.1 Hyphomicrobiales bacterium | reverse complement strand
CCGGCAACCGGCAGGAGCCGTTCGTCTATGGCTCGCTTGGCGGCGAGACGGTGTCACTGGTGCCGCAGGCGGCAGCGCCGCCGCCCGATCCGCAGGCCGAAGCGCGGCGCGACTATGAATTCGCTGCACAGATCGCCACGAAAGAGGCGTGGGCGTCGTTCCTGACGAATTACAAGAGCGGCCTTTATGCGGACCTGGCCCGCGCGCAGCAAGGCAAGCTGATCGAGGCTGAGCGAATTCGCGCCAGGGCCGACGAGACGCAAACGCAAGCCGAACAGCAGGCGAAAACGAAAGCCGACGATTTCCGCCGTCAACTTGAAGAGCAAGCAAAGAAGCAAGCCGAAGACGCCAAGCGGCAATATTCCGAACAATCGAAGAAAGAACTCGAGATCGCCCGCCAGCAGATCGCCGAGCAGGCCAAGCGCGAACTCGACGAGGCGCGCCGTCAGGCCGAGGACGCGAGGAAGCAGGCCGACGAGGCGCGTAAGCAGGTCGATGCCGCAAAGGCACAGGGTGTCGATGAAGCGCGCAAGCGCGTCGAGGAAGCCAAGCGTCAGGCCGAGGAGACGGCAAAGAAGCAGGCTGAAGACAAACGCGCATCGGACAATTCGAAAGTCGCGTCGCTCTCGCCGTCAGATCAGCCGGCCCCGGCCATTGCCGTGCCCGCGATGGATCCCGGCGACGTCGCGCGGCTGCTCAAGGCCCATCTCAGCCGCGTTGGTTGCTTTACTGGCAGCAGCGACGGCGTGTGGGATGACAAGTCGCAGAAGGCGCTTGCGCTGTTCAACACAAACGCCAGCACCAAGTTCGAAATCAAGCTCGCGGGCCTCGATGCGCTCGACGGCGTGCGCGCCAAGACCAGCCGCGTCTGTCCGCTGATCTGCGTCAAGGGACAGAAAGCCGATGGCGATCGCTGCGTGCAGATCACCTGCGATTCGGGCTTCGTGCTGAATTCAGGCGGCACCTGCGTGAAGCGCCCCGATCCGCCGGCCGCAAAGCCCCGCGTCGCCCAGGAGCGCGAAGCACCGGCGGCGCGGCGAGCGGCACCGGCTGCCGCGCCATCCGGTGGCGGCGGCAAATGCTTCACCTTCAACGGCAAGCGCTACTGCGAGTAGCTACGTGTTACCGGGAGAAGACGCGCGACCGCGACATTCGCTGCATTTTCCATTGAATCTGGGCATTTCGGAACGCGGTCTCGAACCTGCGATTTTGTCTTCCAATCGCGCCGCGTTGCCTTGTTTGGTAACCGATCCTCGCCTAGAACACGCCCGACCGCGGGCGATTTGCCGCCCGTCATCGCGGCCTGGAGAGGTGGCAGAGTGGTCGAATGCACCGCACTCGAAATGCGGCATAGGTGCAAGCCTATCGGGGGTTCGAATCCCTCCCTCTCCGCCAAAGTTTTCCGAACCTGATGACAAGGAAAAATCGACTTCGCTCTTAACCTGGCGTCGTCGTCTCCCGGCTCAGCCCTTCCGCGTGTGTCCCCAGGCCTGGTCCCAATCTTCCCCCGCGGCGTCGATGACGCGGCCGTCAGCTTCGAAGAATTTGTTGGGCACCTGGAAGATCGCGAGCATCAGCCCGCCATCGGGACACCATGCCACGTGGCGGGAGCCTTGCTCGCGCCAGATGAATTCGCCAGCCTTGCATTCGATGCCCTGCGCCGCACCTTCCTTGTCGACCAGCGAGCCTTCGAGGACGTAGGTCTGCTCGATGTTGACGTGCTCGTGGTCTGGCAACACCGCGCCCGGCGCGAACTTCATCAGCGCAGTCATGAGGCCGGTGCTACGGTCAAACAATAGCGTCTTGGCTTCACAGCCGGGAAAGCGGGTCTTCTGCCACTCCATGCTGTCGGGACGAACGAGGTGGGAGTGCGGGTCGGCGGTCTGGGTCGATTTGGGAGTCACTGCGTCCATGGCGATCCTCCGTCTATTCTGGTTCTGTTTATTTTAACGCGATCCTAGCAGCTTTGCCTGCTACCGCCAGCCAGACCGATCGCTGCGAACGTCTTGCAAAGGTCCTAGGACGGCGCCTCAACGAATTTGCCGACGCTGTTGAGAAGCAGCTTCAGGATCGGGGAATTGTTTGCCCTGTGATAGGCGACGATCAGGTCAAGTGTGGGCACTTCCCCCTTCACCGGCCGGGTGGTGATCGACTCGGGCAGATATCGCCTCGTGTAAGCCGGCAACAGCATGACCGCGCGCGTCGATGTGATCATCGATATGGCATGGACGACATTGTGCACTTCATGTTCCGGCTTGAGTTCGATGCCGGCTCGGCTGAAATACTCCAGAACGACACGACGCGCCGCAGGGGCGGACCTGGACGGGAGATAGAACGTTTCGTTTGCGATCTCCTGCGGCGAGATCGCCGTTTGCGATGCCAACCGATGGTCACTCGGAAAAACAAAAACCAGCGGGTCCGTCCGAACGCGCGTGCTCGCCAAATCTCCCATCTGCTCCTCCGGCCGCATGAAAGCCGCATCGAGCTTGCGCCTCATCAAAGCTTTGGCGAGCACCGGGGAGTATTCGCTCGACAGACGGATCTCGATGCCGGGGAACTGGTCGCGAAGGACGCGGTCCACCTCAGGCAACAAACCGATTTCTGCCCCCGACAGAAAGCCAAGAGCGAATGCCGGTCTTGTCGGCTGTGCTGCGCGCAGGGCTGCTTCCTTTGCTGCTTCCGCCTGAACCAGGGCCATTCGTGCATGATCGAGAAACGCTTTTCCGGCCGGCGTCAGCTCAATGCCTTGAGCGCTGCGATTCATCAGTTGAACGCCGACTTCCTGTTCGAGATCCCGGATTTGCCGACTGAGAGACGGCTGCGACGTGTTGAGCTTTTGCTCGGCGGCAACGGTCAAACTGCCTGCGTCAGCTACGGCGACGAAGTAGCGGAGATGCCGAAGCTCCATCATAGTCTCCCATATCTCGTAAGCATGGGGCCAGCTTACAAAGTCTTTTTCAGGCCCACCATCGGCCACTATAGCACAGAGCACTGTACGCGGGGTCTGCCTGAGAGGCAGGGCGTGTCGCGGCCGGTCGGCTCGGCACCAAGACCAGCGCGTCGCCCTTACCGGAGCGTGCATATGTCCAAAGGCTTACGAGCGTTGCTGTTGTTTCTTCTGGTGATGACAGGATTTGGCGGAGCCGCGGCGCAGTCCCCCAACAATCAACCGAGAGCAAGCGGCATGGAAGCAGACGTTGCGAAGATCAAGCAGACGATGCTCGGAAACTGGGAGAGCATCGCTCCGGAGGTGCGGCCGAGCGCAAGCAAGAACGCAGACGGCTCGCTCAAGCCGTTCTACCTCAAACGCGCTTTCAAATATCTGCCATCCGACCGGTTCGAGCTTGAGATCGTCAACTCGGCCGACCCTCACGGTGCCGCGCCGCTCGCGCGCATCAAGATCGGCGGGCACATGCTGTGGCAGGGCGCCCATCCGATCGCTCAAGGTGCGCAGAAGGTCGACTTCGTTGCCGACGAGGCCTACGAGGTCACGCCGCTCGCGCAGGGATTTGCCGACGTGCTCAACAAGGTCGCTTCGGATGGATATGCTACCTGGGCGGTTAACGCGCCCCAGACCGTATTCGGAAAGAGCTTCGTTCCCTTCGGTCTGAAACAGGGAACGAACTTCATGGAGTTCGATCTTGTGTATCTCAAAGGGGATTTTCTGTTCTGGGGCGCGCGCAATATCGACGGCCGCGGCTTCGATACCGAGCAGAACCGCCCTACCAACCTGCAGATCCCGCTGATCCGAAAGTAATCCTGAGCAAGCTTCGGCAAGAAAGCACGCCATGATTGAGTTCAGCGAAGACCGCCGAGTCCGAACCGTCCTGGACGCTTTCGACGCCCTTTTCAACAAGCGCGACTATGCTTCCGCCGAGCGCTTCTGGTCTCCGCGTTATATCCAGCACAGCGCACATATTGCGCCCGGCCGTGACGGTCTCTTTGACTTGGTCAGGACCATGCCGGTGACGCTGCGCAACGAGAACCACATTGCGGCGGCGAGCGGTGATTTCGTCATTCTCCATGGCCGGTTCAGCGGCCACGGCCTGCCGGCGGCGTGGGTCGTCGCTGGCATCGTGCGCATGGAGAACGAAGTTCTCGCGGAACACTGGGACGTCATCCAGGACGAGGCCACGCGGGAGCAGTCGCGCAGCGGCCTGCCGATGTTCGGCGACCGTTTCCCGACTTGAGCGAGACAATGCAGGCTCATTCCGAGGCATTCGACATCTGGAGAACTGAAGATGAGCGCTACTTACAGAGCCATAGAGGTCACACGACCCGGAGAGTTCTCGGAAGTCAGAAGGCCCTTACAGGATCCCGGTCCCGGCCAGGTCAGGATTCGCGTCGAGGCCTGCGGTGTGTGTCATTCTGACGCCAGCACTGTGGAGGGACTGTTTCCTATCCAGTATCCTCGTGTCCCCGGTCACGAGGCGGTGGGTCGCATCGACGCGGTCGGAGCGGGTGTCGAAGGCTGGCAGATCGGCCAGCGCGTCGGCGTTGGGTTTCTCGGTGGCAGCTGCGGGCACTGCAGGCCCTGCCGTAGCGGCGATCTTGTAAATTGCCGAAATCAGGCTTTCACAGGCATTCACCACGATGGCGGGTACGCCGAGGTGATGATCGCCAAGGATAGCGGCCTTGTATCGGTACCGGACGATCTCTCATCTGTCGCCGCTGCGCCGCTGCTATGCGCGGGCTTGACGACTTTCAGCGCGCTGCGTAATTCGCCGGCCAAAGCCGGTGACCTTGTTGCAGTTCTCGGCATCGGCGGGCTCGGGCATCTCGGCCTGCAATATGCTCGCCATATGGGCTTCGAAGTTGCTGCGATCGGACGCGGTGCCGACAAGGCAGATTTAGCCAAAAAGCTTGGCGCTCATCACTACATCGACAGTAACGCTGGTAGCACCGCCGACGCGTTGCAGGCCCTCGGCGGCGCGACAGTCGTGATGATGACGAGTTCCGGGGGAAAGACGGTGTCGGAAACCATTAAAGGCTTGCGACCCGGCGGCGTCGCAATTGTCCTTGGTGTGGCTCCCGAGCCGATCGAAGTCGCGGGTACGGACTTGCTCTTCGGCAGTCGCAAAATCGAGGGCGCACTCACGGGCAACCCGGCCACGGGAGACGCGACGCTCAGGTTCAGCGTCCTTAGCGGGGTCTCCGCGATGATCGAGACAATGCCGCTCGAACGGGCGCCAGAGGCCTACGCGAAGATGATGGCCGGCAAGGCGCGCTTCAGATTGGTTCTCACCATGACGTGAGGCAACGGCCCCGCAATAGCGACGCATGAGGCAATGATGAGCGACGATCGTCACACGTACCGGAGAAGTTGACGGGCAGCTACACATTGCAGGGTCAGCCAATCCCGACGGTATCACAATTGATGTCGGCCGCGCGTATGATGAGTGAGTGAGTCGTTGGCCGGCTTTCTTGTGTAGGGTTGCTGGGAAGTAGCGCACCAGCGGGCCGAACATTGCCGTTTGCACTGCGCGTGATTTGATTCCTTGAGCAGGGTACTTCCATGGCGGCACAGGGCGAAATTCCTTCGCAACTCGGCAGAACGGCTGTTGTCACGGGGGCCACAAGCGGTCTCGGCTACGAGACAGCCTTGGCCCTGGCCAAGGCTGGTGCAGAAGTCATTCTGACCGGTCGCGACGATCGGAAGGGGCAGTTGGTGATCGAGACGATCAGCCGCGAAGTGATCGGCGCCAAGATAAGCTTCGAACATCTCGATCTGGCCAATCTCGCGTCGATCGCTGACTTCACGCAGCGGATAGGTGCCCGGCAATCCCTTGAGCTGCTGATTAACAATGCCGGAGTGATGGCGCTGCCCCGCCGGCAAATCACGGCGGATGGCTTTGAGATGCAGTTTGGAACAAACCATCTGGGTCACTTTGCCCTCACGGCCCACCTGATGCCGTTGTTGCGCCGGGCAAGCGGAGCAAGAGTCGTGAGCCTCAGCAGCCTGGCGCACCGCACCGGCTTCATCGATTTCAACGATCTGCAGGGTGCACGCATCTACTCAGCATGGAAGGCCTACGGGCAATCGAAGCTCGCGTGTCTGATGTTTGCCCTTGAACTGCAACGGCGGAGCGATGCGGCAGGTGGAAACCTGATCAGCAACGCCGCCCATCCGGGTTTTGCCCGAACCAACCTGTTCACGAGCGGTCCGGGCGGTCTTGTTTCTCTGGCGAGCGGTTTCGCGGCTCCATTGTTCGGTCATTCCGCGGCGGATGGAGCCCGCCCGATCCTGTTCGCGGCGACGAGCCCGGAGGCAAAGCCGGGCGCCTATTACGGACCCGGAGGATTTGGCGAACTGCGAGGTGCCCCGGCCAAGGCCTTGGTCATGCCCCAGGCGCGCGACGCGGCAGCGGCCGCCAGACTTTGGGATGTTTCCGGGAAGCTTGTGGGTACATCGTTCGAATAGCGTCGGCAGATGCAACCGGCCGCGACGCTTTAGCTCGGCACCGTCGCTTGTGCTGCATCGCAGCCCGCGACTAGTCTCTCGTTCTGTAAAAGGCTGCTGACGCGAGCCCGTGACACGACGAAGCCGCAAGAGCTTCGCGCTCCACACACAATCAGAACCCGGAGGACTACGATGATGGCACCATTCGTCAAACTGGCACCGATCGCGCTGGCTGCCGCACTGCTGACGACCTCCGTCGCGCAGGCGCAGGTCAAGCTGCCGCCGACGGTGACAATGACGGCCTACGACACCGGCACGTCCGGGTTCAATATCACCGTCGCCCTCGGCAAGATGATCAAGGACAAATACAATAGCGATGTGCGTGTGCTGCCGGCCGGAAACGACGTGTCGCGTCTGCAGCCGTTGCGGATCGGCCGCGCCACGCTCTCGGCGATGGGAGCGGGTGTGTTCTTTGCACAGGAAGGCGTGTTTGAGTTCGCCACCAGGGAGTGGGGACCGCAACCGGTTCAGATCACGCTGACCACGGTCGATTGTAACGGTCTCGCGCTCGGCGTCGCCAAGGATACCGGCGTCGTCAAGATGGCGGACATCAAGGGCAAGCGCGTTGCCTTTGTCGTTGGCTCGGCGGCGCTCAATCAAAATGCGCTGGCGATGCTGGCGTTCGCCGGGCTCACGCAGAAGGACGTCAAGATCGTCGAGTTCGCCAGCAACAACGCAATGTGGAAGGGCGTTCTCAACAACGACGCCGACGCCGCGTTTGGAACGACTATTTCCGGTCCCGCCAAGGAAGTCGAGACATCGCCGCGCGGTCTGGTCTGGCCGGCGCTGCCGCCCGACGACAAGGCGGGATGGGATCGCGTGCGCAAGGTCGGTCCGTTCTTTACCCAGCACACGGCGACCTGTGGCGCGGGAATCTCAAAGGAGAAGCCGATCCAGATGGGGGCGTATCCCTATCCGATCTATTCGGTCTATGCCGCGCAGCCGGAAGACGAAGTCTACATGCTGACCAAGGCGCTGATCGAAGGCTATGACGGCTACAAGGACAACGCGCCGGGCGCCGGCGGGCTTGCCGTCAAGCAGCAGACCAAGAACTGGTCGGTGCCGGTGCACAAGGGCGCGGTGAAGGCGCTCAAGGAAGTGGGCGCATGGAGCGACGATCAGGACAAGCACAATAATGCTTTGTTCAAGCGGCAAGAGCTTTTGATCGGCGCGTGGGCCGATTTCAACAAGGCCAATCCGCCGGCTGACGCAACAAAATTCACCGAAGAGTGGATGAAGCTGCGCAAGACGACGCTGGCCAAGGCCAATCTGCAGGATTTTCTGGAATAGCCGCTCCCCAAACAAAAAGCCCCGCATATGCGGGGCTTTTCAATTTCAGCTTGGCTTTTGCGATCAATAACTTCGGATCACGACGCCGGGCTGGCGAATGACCCGCTTCTTTTTGATGATCACCGTTTCGCCCCGATCGCGGTGGCGATAGTAAGCGCGGCTGTCGCGGAAATTACGGTCGCGATCGTAGCGATCCGAGCGGTAGGCCCTATCGCGGTCGGGGCCGACGTTCAATTCGATCGATTGCGCGGATGCCGCGACGCTGCCGAGCAAACTCGCGCCGACCAGCGCGGCTGTGAATAATTTCATGTCGTCCTCCTTTGTGTGCCTTGAGGAGATAACGTGCGGTCCGGCGTTAAGTTCCGCCGTTGTTTGAGTATGTGAGTGTCGGGTTCCTGCGCGATCAGGCAATCGCACGCCGCTGATCGGTTGCGGCTTCTTCGCTCGCGGTTTCCTCGATCGAAGCGTCCTTGCTCAGGATTTGCGCGAACACGATCTGGTTGCCATCGGGATCTGCGATGCTGGCGGTGCGTGATGTTTCCGAGGTTGCTGTCGCGCGAATGTCGATGTCCTGCTTCTTGAGGTCATCGACGCGCGCATCGATGTCGGTAACGATCAGGGTGACGGACGAGGTGCCGCCACGCTCGGAATCCTCAAAGACCTGAATGCCGCAACCGTTGGCGAATTCCCATTCGGCCACTGTTTCTTGAGGTGTTCGGTCCGGTGGTCGGCCCAGCAGTTGCTGGTACCAAACCAAGGATTCATCGATGTTGAAGACGGCTATTCCAGCCAGCGCATTGGTGATGGTCATTGCCGGTTTCTCCTGCGGGGATGAATAGGCAATTGCGCAGGGGAACCAAAGGTTCCCCTGATCGTTGTGACCTTGCCGGAGCAAGAGGGACAGCCATGCAAACCGCGGTGGATATTGCGATTCAGCGTATTCTCAAGACGTATGCCTTGATGTGGAATGATCAGAGAGCTGAGGAGGCCCGGTCCCGCGTGACCGAGTATTTGCAGACTTTGTTCGCCGGAGGCGAAACCAACGGTGACCGGCTTGCGGTGTGTGGTCTCGTCTATTTGCGCGAGAAGGACGGCCGCTCCAATCCAGTACGGGAAGGCTATAGCGGCTTGTAAGCGAAAGTGAATTCCAGCAGCCATTTCGGCAGGTGATTCCATGAGCGCAGTCGATCGAACCCGCCAGACTCACGGCACACTGATCAGCGATGCCCACCGCATTGCCTGGTATTTCCTCAGCGCGACAGGTCAGGTCCGGGACACGTATAAAGATCAGGTTCTGCTGTCGCAGATCATCATCGCGCTTGCCGGGCGCGGGGTCATCCACCGGATCAGGCTGGCAAATGTTGCGATCGCTGAATTCGGCCGGCAAGCGCCAATCGCTCGCTACGCGCGCGCGCCGGACGATTTGCTGGCAACCGGCCAGTCCTGAGCACCGGCCATTTCGCTCGCTGCATGCCGCGGGTGTCCGGAACGCAGCATCTGCGGCGTTTCGCCGGAGATCATTGAAAATCAATCGTTTCCAGCCAGGTGCGGCCGAGGCGTGAGATCAGGCCGACCGAACTTAATGGTACATGGACGAGCCGCGATAACCAGCGGGAAACCATTTCATCCCATGGTCTGTCATGGATCATTCTATCACGGTTGTGGGACGCAAAAAACTCGCGTGGGAGTTTCCGGAGCTGTCAGCCAACTGGCTGATGGCATTCGCGGCGACGATCGTCACGGGTTTCTCGGCGATTTGCCTCTCCGTTCTGATCAGCATGCGTCAGGGCGATATCGATCTTGCGGCGCAGACCAGCCATAACCTAGCCGCCGCAATCCATGCTGACATCGTGCGAAACGTCGAGCTTTACGATCTGTCGCTGCGCAATGTGGTCGATGTCCTTCGCTCGCCTGAAATCGAGAAGCTGACCATGCCGCTTCGCCAGCTGGTGCTGTTCGATCGCGCGGCGACGGCCAAACACTTCGGTGCGATCAGGGTGTACGACCAGGCTGGCGATCTGATCATCGATTCCAGCACGCTCACTCCTGCACTGGAAAATATTTCCATGCAGGAAAATTTTACAGCTCACATGGAGCAGACCGACGACTCCCTCTTCATCGGCAGGCCCTTCAAGACCGATATCGACGAATACATTATCTTCGTCAGTCATCGTTTGAGCCGCAACGATGGCTCCTTTGCCGGTGTCGTCGCGGGTTCGATCAGACTGAGCTACTTCAATAACCTGTTCCGGCGTCTCAAAATGGATTCGCAGGATGTGCTGACGCTGTTTCGGCGCGATGGCGCGATCCTGATGCGAAATCCGCCCGATGCTTCCGCGATGGGCCGCACGCTGCCCAATACAAGCCGTTTCCGCGACCCCAAAGAAATCGAAGGCTCGTTCCGGGTAGTCGCGGCGATCGACGGCATCGACCGTCTATACGTGTGGAAGGGGAGCACTATTCCACTTGTCGTTGTCGCCGGTAAATCGATGGACGATATTCTGAGCCGCTGGCGAGGCAAGGCGTTTCTGATCGGAGCGGCGATGCTCGGTCTTGCGACGCTGTCGATCGGTTTTACGGTCATGCTTGCCGCCGAAATGAAACGCCGAACGCGCGCCGAGTCGAAACTCGCCGCGCTTGCCAATACCGACGCGCTGACCAGTCTCAGCAACCGGAGATCCTTTGACGGGGTGATGCTGGCCGAGTGGGCGCGTGCACGACGCGAGCAAACGCCGCTATCGCTGCTGATGATCGATGCGGATCATTTCAAGGGCTTCAACGATACCTTCGGCCATCAGGCCGGCGATACCGTGCTGGTTGGTATCGCCGCCTGTATCGCGGACAACGCGCGACGGCCGCATGATTGCAGTGCGCGCTACGGCGGCGAAGAGTTCGCAGTGCTGTTGCCGAACGTGCGTTCGGAAGATGCCATGCAAATCGCGGAAAGCATCCGCTTCGGCGTATCAGGTTTGCCTTCGGAGTATCGCAGTATCACTGTCAGCATCGGCGTTGCGACGCTGGTGCCGGTGGACGGGATCGATCATCGCGATCTGATCTATGCGGCTGACGTCGCGCTGTATCAGGCGAAATCGCGCGGCCGTAACCAGACCGTCGCGCAACAGTCCCGGCAAGGCGAACTGGCTGCCTGAAGCGGTTGATCCGTCAGCCGTTCCGAAACGCGCGGGTTTTCTTCGCGGTCTCGAAGCCGTGCATGCCGACGTGCCACTGCAGGGCGACGATGGCGCCCTTGGTCGGCTGCAGCAGCCCGAGGCATATCCCGACCGTCAGCGGCAGCCACAGCGCGAGATGCACCCAGTATTCCGGCGCGTAACGGGTTTCGACCGCCAGAATCATCGGCACGATGATGTGGCCTGCGATCACGATGACGATGTAAGCCGGAAAATCGTCAGCGCGATGGTGGTGGAATTCCTCGCCGCAGGCCGGACACTCGTCCGCGACCTTCAGGAACGACCTGAAAAGCCGGCCCTCGCCGCAATTCGGGCAGCGGCAGCGAAAACCGCGCCACATGGCGGCGATCAGCGACGGCTTCTGGTTCATATTCGGCATGGATCGGTCCGGCAAATCGTTCGTGACTTTTCGCAAGTCCTGCAAGTCATGTCTTACAATGGGGTGCGGTTGCCATCAATCAATAACGGCGCGAAGATTGCGGATGTGAGCCGAGCGCATGGCTAGTTTACGGCCCGCAACATACCAATAAGCAAACGAAAATAATGACAGGGAGCGAGCGTGACGCAGGCTAACGAGACGCAGACTTACGAGATCTACGCCATCCGCTACGCCACCATGGCGGGGCGCACGCTGTCGATGAATTTCATCAATCCTCCCGATCCGCACGAGACCGCGTCCGATCTCGACTATTTCGTCTGGCTGATCCGTGGCGAGGACGAGCAGATTCTGGTCGACACTGGATTCAACCAGGCTGCCGCCATCGAGCGCAATCGCAAGCTGACGATCAATCCCGTCGATGCGCTGGAGAAATTCGGAGTCGCTGCCGCCGACATTCACGATATCATCGTCACTCATCTGCATTACGATCATGCAGGAAATCTGGACCGGTTTCCGAACGCCCAGTTTCATGTGCAGGATCGCGAAATGGCCTTCGCGACGGGGCGCTGCATGTGCCACGGATTTCTGCGGCATCCGTTTTCAGTTGAAGATGTCACGCTGATGGTGCGTCACGTCTATGGCGAACGGGTTATCTTCCACGACGGCGATGGCGAGGTTGCACCCGGCGTCACGGTGCACCGGATCGGCGGCCACTCCGATGGATTGCAGGTGGTTTGTGTCGAGACCGAACGCGGTCCGGTGGTGCTGGCGTCCGACGGCGCGCACTTCTACGGCAACATTCACAAACGTGCGCCGTTTCCGATCGTGTACAATGTTGGCGACATGTGCGAGGGCTGGGAAACCATCGAGGCGCTGGCCGGTCACCCGGATCGCGTGATTCCGGGCCACGATCCACTGGTGTGTCAGCTTTATCCGCGCGCCAGCGGCACCGTCGAGGCGTTCGCGCTCCACAAGCCGCCGTCGAAGTCGTTTGCGAGGGAGTAATTGTCATTCCGGAATGCACTCTTGCGCATGTCCGGAATCCATATTCTCTGTGCTCAATTGTGCGGACGGGGGTTATGGATTCCGGGCTCGTCGCGTCGCGCCGGAATGACGATAGCTTTTAACTACGCTTCGGGCTTTTCAACGGCAGCTTGCGTGAGGTTTTCAGCCGGTCGAGCACGATGGACGAGCGCACATGCGCGACGCTGTCGTGCGGCATCAGCACGTTGTTGACCAGCTCCGACAGACCTTTCAGGTCGCGCAGCATCGCCTTCACCAGATAGTCGGCGTCGCCGGTGAGCGAATAGGCTTCCTGAATTTCGTCCACGCGGCGGACCAGATCGTGAAAGCGCTTGGCGTTATTCGGCGAGTGCGTCGCCAGCGTCACATGGATGAAGGCGATGACGCCGAAGCCGAGCAGGTCTTCGGCGAGATCGGCGTGATAGCCGGAAATCACCTTGTCGTCTTCCAGCCGCATCCGCCGCCGTGAGCATTGCGAGGCGGAGAGGCCGGCTTTGTCGGCAACCTCCTGATTGGTCAGGCGGCCGTCGTCCTGAAGTGCGGCGAGAATCTTGAGGTCGAACGTATCGACAGAAATCATGCGTAAATCGTCCATTTGATGCACGGATCATGCATTTTATAGCATTTTTGGCTCGATTTTACATCCTTTTTGCGTCCCATCCGGCGGATTCTCTATCCAGCAGAATAGAGAGATTTACCATGGGACCGTTTCCACACGACGCCCCGGCCGCTGTCATCTCGGAGCAGAACCCGATGGGCACCGA
>JAKFUP010000256.1 GCA_021732625.1 Hyphomicrobiales bacterium | reverse complement strand
CCCCGGCGGAGACGAGAATGAGGCCGTCCGCGCCTTTCTCGATCGCCTTGTGCGAGAACTTCTGGTTGATCACATCGTGAAACGTGATGCCGCCCCAGTTGTGCACCGCCTGATTGAGATCTTCGCGCGCACCCAAGGATGTGATGATCATCGGTACCTTGTGCTTTTCGCAAACCGCCAGATCCTGTTCCAGACGATTGTTGGACCGGTGCACGATCTGGTTGACTGCGAACGGCGCAGACAACTGGTTCGGGTTTGCCTTGTCATAAGCCGCAAGCTCTTCCTTGATCCGGGCGATCCACTCGTCGAGCAACGCAGCAGGACGGGCGTTGAGCGCTGGAAACGATCCGACGATCCCGGCCTTGCACTGCGCGATGACGAGGTCTGGCACCGAGATAATAAACAACGGTGCCCCGATCACCGGGATCGACAGACGGCCCTTGAACAATGCAGGCATCGACATACGCAAGTTTCCTTTGCCGTGTGATCGTCATCTCATCGCCGTTACTGGCGGCGTGCAATTGCGTGATAGAGGGATGAAAAGTCAATCGGCTGTCACGGTGCCGCAGCCATGCCACATGCCACCGGCTGTCTGGATCTGATAATTCAAACGACCAAATGAAGCATCGTCGCCAGACAATTACTGACAGAGCGCGCGCGTGACGTAGTTGTCGGTCCGGCATTCGCCGGGCTCCGGCGAGCGGCCCGACAGCAGCACTTTCGCCGGACAGCTTTCGGCGGCATCCGACTCGATACTGTTGCCGCCGCCAAAGCCTTTGCTCTGGCAAAGTTTATCGGCGGCGGCTTTGCAGTCGGGCGCACCGTTCGGAGCAACCAGACACACCACGCGGCCCGAGGCCACGTTCGGACGTGTGTAACGGCCGAGCGTATCGGTGGCGCCCTTGGCGCGGGCATTGAAGCCGTCGATGGTTTCCCTGGGCGAAGGCAGTGTGAAGATACTGGTTGAGTCCCTCAGCACCCTGCCGAATTCTTCAAACAAACCCGGACTGCTCGCTGCCGGGGGCGGCACGGCTTCAGTCGCGGAAGGCGCAACGGGAGGCGACACGGTCACGGGAGGCGATACAGCAGCGGGAGACTGCGGCTGTGCCGGTGTTTGTGCCTGTGCCGGTTCAAGAGCAAAGATCGCCAGAACCGCACACGACAAGATCCAGCGCGCCAGCTTCAACCCAGCGGCGGCGTGCGCCGGTGAAAACCCGCGGGCGATGATCGTTGGATCAAGCATGCGGGCAAGCTATCGCGAATAGCTATCCGGCGAAAGACCCAACCGCTGCTGCGACGACACGTCTGGCTGATCAAAAGCCAGCGAGGGCGGGAGCCTAGAACAACTTGATCGCAGCGATGAAGCCAAGCACGAGCACGACGGCGCTCAACCCGACCCAGAATCCGAGCCGCTCCTCGATGATCGAGCGGACCTGATTTCCGTACCGGTTCAGGATGATGGCGACGAAGAAGAATCGCCCACCGCGGGCGATGATCGAGAACAGAACAAACAGCCAGATATTGTAGTCGGCAAAGCCGGACGTAATGGTGACGATCTTGTACGGGATCGGAGTCAGGCCTTTCAGCAGAATGATCCACGCGCCGTATTCGGCGTAGGCCGTGCGAAATGCATCGACCTTTGCGCCGTAGCCGTAAAGCTGGATCAGCCATTGCCCGACGCTGTCATACAGCAGCGCGCCGATGGCGTAGCCGAGCACGCCACCCGCGACCGACGTAATCGTGCAGACCGCGGCGTAGAGCCACGCCTTCTGCGGTCGCGCCAGCGACATCGGAATCAACATCACATCGGGCGGGATCGGGAAGAACGAGCTCTCAGCGAAAGAAACCGCTCCCATGAGCCAGAGTGCATAGGGCTTATCGGCGGCGGCAATGCACCAGTCATACATTCGTCTCAGCATGGCGCGATCAACCATCCTGCGCCGGATTTGTCTATGCCGGGAGGGATACGAATGCGGTAAAAGTCATTGATGCTTGGAAAGGCGCCGGCCCTTGAGTGCGACAGTTGGCCGCCGACCGGCTGGCCGTACAGGCTCGGCTATCTTGGGCGCAGCCGTTTTTGGCAGTTTCTCGGCAATCCCGAGTAACCGTTCGCGCCGATCCATTTCGGCCCAGATGTCGTCCGGCTTCACACCGGCCGAGGCCCACAACACAGCCAGATTATAGAGCAGGTCGGCGCTCTCGCGGATCACCGCATCGCGATTGCCGTTGACCGCATCGATGACCACTTCGATGGCCTCTTCGGCGAGTTTCTTGGCCATCTTGGCAGGGCCACGCTTCATCAGCCGCGCCGTCCGGGACGTCGCGGGATCAAGGTCTTTGGCTGCCAGAATGGCAAGGTAAAGCCGGTCGAGCGAATCACTCATCCGCTCAAGCTAGCTTAGTCCCGTATTCAGCGTGTTAACGCCGCTCGCGCTGGTGCCACGCATCGCTGGCTGGACGATGACAGCAAAAAGCCGCCGGACCATCGATCCGGCGGCTGATTGCTTGAACGTCTGGTCCGTTACCAGTAACCGCGACGGTAGCCGCCGTAACCATAGCCGGGACCATAATAAGCGGGGCCACCGCCATAGTAGGCCGGACCACCACCGTAATAGCCGGGGCCACCATAGTAATGATCGTGACGACGGTTAGACGCCGCTGCTGCCGCAATCGTGCCTGCTATAAGCCCGAACGCTGCAATCGCCGCCGCCGGATTTCCGCCACCGCGGCGATAACGGCGACGTGAGCTGAAATCCGTCACGGCGCCCTGATCGGCAACCTTGGCTGTGTCAGCCCGGGGTGCGGTCTGAATCTGTGCGGCCTGGACTTTCGGCACCTCGAATGTGGTGAGAACGAAAGCCGCGACGCTGGCGAGCGCGATCGCACGGCCGGAATGAGAAAGTCCCTTACGAATAAACATAATGCGAGCTCCTCTTGGTGCCCTTCGGCCGAATGGCCGGTCGCAGGGATAACCACGAAGGCCCACCTTAGGTTCCAATCTCCGAACCGCGAATGAACGACCGGTGGCGGAATCGTGGCGGCTGGATTTACAACCGTTCATCTTCGAAACGATGGTCAACTCGGCAAGATCGTCATCAAACCAACACAGCCATCCTGCCAATTGGTCCCAAACCCGGCTATTGCTAACGGCATGCGTGCATTCGCCAATTCCGCCTTGAGTATCCTGCTGATCGCCGGCGTCATGGGCATCGGCGAAAGCCGCGCGGCTACGGCGATGCGCCTGACATTTGACCGGCCGCTCGACGCGAGCTTCGCGCCTTTCATGCTGGCGGCGAACAAGGGATTTTTCCGGGACCAGGACCTCGCTGTCACCATCGGCATCGCAAAGAATGCAACGGAAGCGATCGCTCGCGTCGCAAGCGGCGAAACGGATGTCGCGCTGACGGACATCAATGCGCTGGTGCGTTATCGCGACGGTGACAACGCCATACCTGTGAAGGCGGTTTTTGTGATGTTCAACAGGGCGCCTTATGCCCTGATTGCGCGCCGAAGCCGTGGCATCAATGCGCTCGCTGACGTTGAGGGCAAAATCCTCGGCGTCGCCCAGGACGATCTCTCGATCCGGTTCTGGCCGGCCGTCGCACGCCTCAACGGCATCAAGCTCGACAAGATCAAGAACGAGAAAATCGGCGTCGCCGTGCGCGAACCGATGCTCTCCGCCGGCCAGATTGACGCCGCAACCGGATTTTCTTATCTCGCCCCGATCAACATGCGCAATCGCGGCATCCCGGCAAGCGACCTCGCGGTGTTCCGGTTTTCCGACTACGGCAGCGATGCCTACGGCTCCGCGCTGATCGTCAATCCGAAGTTCGCAGCAAACCGTCCGGATGCGGTTCGCGGGCTGGTTCGCGCGGTCATCAGCGGCCTCAAGCTTGCAGCCAAGGACACGACCCGCGCCGTGGACGACATCATCTCGCAGCTCGACGGCGCCAACCGCGACCTGGAGCTGGAGCGTCTGCGGACCGTGATGCGCGACAACATCCTGACCGATGAGGTCAAGCGAAACGGGTTCGGCAGCATCGACGGTGAACGTTTCGCCAGTGCTCTTGCCCAGCTCGAGGAGGACTTCAAATTGAAGAAGCCGGTCACACCCGCCGATATCTTCGATTCGTCCTTTTTGCCAGCGGCGGACACGCGCCGGCCTGACTAGCTTGCTTTTTGCCAGCCGCGGACACGCGCCGGCCAGACTGGCTTGGAACGCACTGTATTCCGGGCGCATTCCCTGATTAGATCAGCCTCACCCGCTATTACCCGCCGACGGCAGACTGCCGTATGCCGAGTCCTTGATGTCAATTTTTCGCCTTTACACTCGCGTTCTTGAACTGCTCGGCAGTGAAGCGCGGCTCGGCTGGTTTCTCGCGATCGCCAACCTCGTGATGGCAACCGCGCAGTTCGCCGAGCCTATTCTTTTTGGCCGCATCATCGACGTTCTCTCGAAAAACCCGTCGACGGCCGCGCCGAGCTTCTTGCCCTCAACCCCTTGGCCACTGCTGTGGGCGTGGGTCGCTTTCGGGCTGTTCACGATCATCTGCAATGCCTTTATCGCGCTGCATGCGGATCGCCTCGCCCACCGCCAGCGGCAGGCGGTACTGACCGGCTATTTCGAACACATCATGCAATTGCCGCTCACATTCCACACTGGCGTTCATTCCGGCCGGCTGATGAAAGTGATGCTGCAGGGCACCGACGCTCTGTGGCGGATCTGGCTCGGATTTTTCCGTGAGCACTTCGCATCGATCGTATCGCTTGTCGTGCTGCTGCCGCTCGCAATGTACATCAACTGGCGTCTTGCGGTTCTGCTGTTCGTGCTGTGCGTCGTGTTCACCCTGATGACCACGCTGGTCGTGCGCAAAACCTACGGCCTGCAAAACGAGGTCGAGGAGCACTACAGCGATCTCGCATCGCGTGCGTCAGACGCGCTTGGAAACGTCGCTCTGGTCCAGAGCTTCGTGCGAATCGATGCGGAGGTGCAAAGCCTGCGCAACGTCGCAAGCCAATTGCTCACGGCGCAGATGCCGGTGCTGTCATGGTGGGCGCTGGTCACCGTCATGACCAAGGCGTCGACCACGATTACGGTTCTCGCAATTTTCACCGTCGGCATTTATCTGAACGCCGAGGGGCTCGCCAGCGTTGGCGAGATCGTGATGTTCGTCTCGTTCGCCACCATGCTGATCCAGCGGCTCGAACAGGTGGTGAGCTTCGTCAACAGCGTGTTCATGGAAGCGCCGCGGCTGCGCGAGTTCTTCGACGTGCTCGATGCAGTGCCGGCCGTCCGCGACCGGCCCGACGCGATTGACACCGGCCGCCTGCAGGGCCTCGTCGAATTCAACGACGTGTCGTTTTCCTATGACGGCAAACGCGCGGCGGTCGAGGACCTCAGTTTCTTGGCCCTGCCCGGTCAGACCATCGCGCTGGTCGGCGCGACTGGCGCTGGCAAGTCGACCGCAATTGCACTCCTGCATCGCGCCTTCGATCCGCAATCGGGCATCATCAAGATCGATGGCATGGATGTGCGCGGCTTGACGCTCACTGCGCTGCGCCGGAATATCGGCGTGGTGTTTCAGGAAGCGCTGCTGTTCAACCGCTCGCTCGCCGATAATTTGCGGGTCGGCAAACCGGACGCAACCGACGCAGAATTGCGCGAAGCGGCGCGCCGCGCGCAGGCGCTGGAATTTATCGAACGCAGCGACCAGAAATTCGAGACCAATGCTGGCGAGCGCGGGCGCATGCTGTCCGGCGGCGAGCGCCAGCGCCTATCGATTGCGCGGGCGCTGCTCAAGAATCCGCCAATCCTGATCCTCGATGAGGCAACCAGCGCGCTCGATGCCGTTACCGAGGCGAAAGTGAACGCAGCGCTCGACGAGGTCATGAAGGGACGCACCACCTTTGTGATCGCGCATCGCCTGTCGACCATCCGCAATGCCACGACAATTCTGGTTTTCGAGAACGGTGCAGTCATCGAAAGAGGATCGTTCGACGAGCTGGTTGCGAAAGGCGGGCATTTTGCCACTTTGGCGCGGGCACAATTCATGATTCAGGAAAACGCCCGTTCCAGCATCACGCCGCCGCAGGCCGCTTCGCAGGCGTAGGCCCTGCTGCAAACGTCATCTTGTGAACGCTGCTTGTGAACGCTGCCGAAATTTGGCCCATTTCATGGATGAAGAACGCGATACCCTCTGTTCCGAGGTATCGCGGCGGTATACGTTGTCCGCACCTGTTCGCGATCGGACGGCCGCAGCGGCCGAGACGATCTTCGCTCTCGCGCCGAGCCTGATATCAAGCCCGATGTGCCATCTGCGGCATGTCCCAAAGACCGGAACCGGATTGTGCAATTGTTCTTAACTCGCCATCGGCGGTTTCCGCTGACACGTGTGGTTTTCGCCGCCGCTTTTGCCCTGCTCACGATCGCACGTATCAGCCCTGCCAGCGCCGAAGCGATGCTCGTGGTCGAAGCCGGCACCGGCAAAGTGCTTTACGCGGAAAACGCGACCTATCCCTGGTATCCGGCTTCGGTGACGAAGCTGATGACCGCGTATGTCACCTTGAAAGCCATCAAGGATGGACGTCTCACGCTCGATAGCTTGCTGAGCGTATCGCCGGTCGCAGCATCGCAGGCGCCATCGAAGATGGGGTTCAAGGCCGGCACGACGGTCACCATCGAAAATGCTCTGCAAATGATGATGGTCAAGTCGGCGAACGACATGGCCGCCGTGCTCGCCGAAGGCGTCGGCGGCTCGATCGATGGCTTCTCCGCCGAGATGAACAAGAATGCGCTGCGCCTCGGCATGACGCAAACCAACTACGTCAATCCGAACGGCCTGCCGGCGGACGGACAAGTCACTTCGGCGCGCGATCTTGCAATCCTTGCCCGCGCTATCATTCGCGATCTGCCCGAGTACGATCATTTCTTTCAAACGCCAGCGATCAAGTTTGGCCGCCGCGTGATGCGCAACTACAACAGCATGCTCGGACGCTATCCCGGCGCTGATGGCATGAAGACCGGCTTCATCTGCGCATCCGGGTTCAATCTCGTCGCCACTGCCACGCGGGGCAACAAGCGGTTGATTGCCGTGGTGCTTGGCGCGCAATCGGGACCGATCCGCGCGGTCAAAGCCGCGCAGATCCTCGAACGCGGTTTTGGCGGCGGCGGATTGTCCTGGCTAAAACCGTCACTCGGCACGGTGGAAGCGCTCGTCCCTATCGATGCAGCACCGCCTAACTTGCGCGACGACATGTGCGGACCGAAACGCAAACGTCCGGGTCCGGAATCCGACGACGACAACGCCGGTACCGCCAGCGATAGCAACGGTGACAATCTGGTGTCGCTGTTCGCAGCCGCCGGTCCCGTCGGAGTGAAGCCCTCTCAGCTGTTGCAACCCCCCGGGCCGGTTCAGCCTGTGATCGTGTACACCGGCCCGAAGAAATCCGGTGCGGCGCTGGTCGCAGCGGTCGCAGCCGAAGAGCTGAAGCAAACACCGAAGTCGCGTGGCAAGAAGTCACGCGCCGCGAAGAAGAAGCCCGCGGCCGTCGCCGCGGTGACGCCGGACGCCAAGCCTAAGCAGGCCGCCGCCAAACCTTCCGCAGACAAGCCCAAGGGTGCAGCCAAGCCCGCAGCTGGAACAACGGCAACCGGCAAGCCTAAAACGACGGCCGGGCCAAAATCCAAACCGGCGGCGAACGCTGCCAAAGGCAGCAAGGATAAGAGCAGCGAAGCCAAGCCCGCTGCCGCTCCACGCTCCTGATTGTTGCCATGCTGAAATCGCAGGCTAAAAGGCAGGTATTGTGCTCTGCGGTATCGGTTTGAAGCGACCAAGCTTGTTCTCTTTTATGCCAGGACACCGTCGCGGTTAGGCAGCCTCGCGCGAAAGCGTGTCGCATCCGGCCACACTTTGCTGCCCGCAGCTTGCCACACTTGGTTCTTGGCTCGATAATCGGGCATCCGCTGATCCCGCCGCAAGAGCGGGAGCGATGTCACGAACAGAGGGGAAGACCATGGAGCGTATCTGGCTCAAACAATATCCGGCCGGCGTACCCGCCGATGTCGACGTCAATCAATACTCGTCGCTCGTGGAACTGCTCGAGGAAAGCTTCGCGAAGTTCCGCGACCGCAAAGCCTTCTATTGCATGGACAAGTCCATCACCTACGGCGAACTGGACGCCATGTCAGTGGCGCTCGGCGCCTATCTGCAGAGCCTGGGTATCCAAAAAGGGGCGCGCATCGCGATTATGATGCCGAACGTGTTGCAGCATCCGGTGGCGACATCGGCAATCCTGCGCGCCGGCTATGCGGTGGTAAACGTCAATCCGCTGTACACGCCGCGCGAGCTTGAGCACCAGCTCAAGGACTCCGGCGCGGAAGCGATCTTTATTCTCGAAAACTTTGCCTCGACGCTCGAGAAGGTCGTCGCAAAAACCAGCGTCAAGCACGTCATCATGGGTTCGATGGGCGATTTGCTCGGCTTCAAGGGCGTGATCGTCAATTTCGTCGTGCGCCGCGTGAAAAAGATGGTGCCAGCGTTCTCGATTCCGAGCGCCGTGTCGTTCAACGACGCGCTGGCGAAAGGCAGGCAACTCAAGCTGACCAAGCCCAAACTCGGTCCCGACGATGTGGCGTTCCTGCAGTACACCGGCGGCACCACCGGCGTATCGAAGGGCGCGACGCTGCTCCATCGCAACATTCTCGCCAACGTGCTGCAGAATGACGCCTGGCTTCAGCCTGCACTCGCAAAGCCGCCGATCGTCGATCAGCTTCTGATCGTTTGCGCGTTGCCGCTCTATCACATCTTCGCGCTGACCGCGTGTTTCCTGCTCGCGGTACGCGCCGGCGGCGCCAACCTGCTGATCCCCAATCCGCGCGACATGGGCGGCTTCATCAAGGAATTGAAGAAGTATCAGGTCAACAGCTTCCCGGCCGTGAACACGCTCTACAACGGCCTGCTCAATCATCCGGAGTTCGCGACGCTCGACTTCACCAAGCTGAAGAGCTGCTTCGGCGGCGGCATGGCCGTGCAGAAACCGGTTGCCGACAAATGGCTTGCGGTCACTGGTACAGCACTCTCGGAAGGCTATGGACTGTCGGAAACGTCTCCGACGCTGACTTGCAACCCCGCCGACACCGATCGCTTCAGCGGCAGCATCGGCCTTCCGGTATCGAACACCTACATCGCGATCCGCGATGATGACGGCAACGACGTGCCGCTCGGACAACCCGGCGAAATCTGCGCCAAGGGACCGCAGGTGATGGCGGGTTACTGGAATCGCCCGGAGGAAACCGCGAAGGTGATGACGCCAGACGGCTACTTCCGCACCGGCGATATCGGCATCATGAGCCCTGACGGATACACCAAGATCGTGGACCGCAAGAAGGACATGATCCTCGTCTCCGGCTTCAACGTCTTCCCGAACGAAGTCGAGGAAGTGATCGCAAGTCACCCGGGCGTGCTCGAATGCGCGGTGATCGGCGTCACCGATGCGAAGTCGGGCGAAGCCGTGAAGGCGTTCGTGGTCAAGAAGGACCCGAACCTCACAGTACAGGACGTGCTCAAGTTCTGCGCCACCGAACTGACCGGCTACAAGGTGCCGAAGATTGTCGAATTCCGCACCGACCTGCCGAAGACGCCGGTTGGCAAGATTCTGCGGCGCGAGTTGCGCGATGAGGCACAGAAGGCAGCCGCTGCGTAAGCGCTGCCGAATGTTCTATCACTCTGACAATGCCCGGCCCGTTGCCGGGCATTGTCATTGCGAGGAGCAAAGCGACGAAGCAATCCAGAGTCGCTGGTTGTGACTGGATTGCTTCGCTTCGCTCGCAATGACGGCAGTTTGGTTCAACACGCGAGTGATATGGCATGGACAACATCTCCGCCACCGACGTCATCCGCTTCTGGCGCGAGGCCGGCAAGGATCGATGGTGGAAGAAGAACGATGAGTTCGACCGCGAGGTCGCATCGCGCTTTATGAACACGTGGCTGGCGGCTTCGCGCGGCGAGCTTGCCTCGTGGCAATCAAGCGACGAGGGCCTGCTCGCGCTAATTATCCTGCTCGACCAGTTTCCGAGAAACATGTTCCGCGGCGACCCGCGCAGTTTCGCGACCGATGCACAAGCACTCGCCGTCGCCGAACGCGCCATCGCCGGCGGCACCGATGCGCGGGTCGAGAAAGACTTCCAACAGTTTATCTACATGCCGTTCATGCATTCGGAGCAGCTTGCGCATCAAGAGCGCTGCGTCGAGCTGTTTCGCGTCGCCGAAAATACCTTCAACCTCAAGTTTGCCGAAGAACACGCCGACATTATTCACCGCTTCGGGCGCTTTCCTCACCGCAATAAAATTCTTGATCGGGATACAACGACAGAGGAGCAGGTTTTCCTCGACAGCGGAGGCTTTTCCGGTTGAGATGGCGTCAAATCGTCGCGGAGATCAATCGCGACGAGGACGCTGCCGGAGGACGCCATGCTTCGCCTATCCACGCCCGTTTGGGGCGCGCTCGCTGTTTTCGCCGCCGCCCTCACACCCACCGCCCTGATACCCGCCGCATCGCACGCCCAGCAGCTTGAACTCAAGATCATGGCGCCCGCCGCGCCCGGCGGCGGGTGGGACCAGACTGCGCGCGCCATGCAACAGGCCCTCACCGCGTCCGGCATCGCCCGCAGCGTTCAGGTCACCAACGTGGCGGGCGCGGGCGGCAGCGTCGGCATTGCCCAGTTCGTCAACAGCGCCAAGGGCGACGGCAATCAGATGATGGTCAACGGCTTCGTCATGGTGGGCGCGCTCATCATGAACAAGTCGCAGGTGACGCTCGATCAGGTAACACCGATCGCGCGCCTGACCGAAGAGGTTCAGGTCATCGTCGTACCGGCGAGCTCACCGATCAAGGATGCAAAGGACCTCGCCGAAGCCATCAAGACCGACATCGGCAAGGTGCGTTTCGCCGGTGGCTCGGCCGGCGGCGTCGATCATGTGATGGCAGCGTTGTTTGCCGGCACCATCGGCGCCGACGCAAGCAAGGTGAACTACATCCCGTTCTCCGGCGGCGGCGAATCTCTGGCCGCGATCCTCGGCGCGAAAGTCACCGCCGGGATTTCGGGCCTCAGCGAATATGACGGGCAGATCAAATCCGGCAAGCTGCGCGCCATCGGCGTGAGTTCGCCGAAACGGATTCCCGGCATCGATATTCCGACATTCAAGGAACAAGGCATCGACCTCGTGCTCGCCAACTGGCGCTCGGTCGTCGCACCTCCGGGCATCACCGCGGATCAGCGCAAGTCGCTGAGCGCAGTGGTCGAGAAAATGACCAAGTCGCCGGCGTGGCAGGACATCCTCAAGCAAAAAGGCTGGGATGACGCCTATCTCGGCGACGAGGAGTTCGCGAAATTTCTCAAGAGCGAGAACGAGCGCGTCACAGCGGTCTTGAAGTCGGTCGGCCTCGTGAAATCATGAGCGCCGAACCCCCAAGCCGCGCAAAAAATAAACCCGATAGCGCAGGCGTTGTCGTTGCAGCGTTTCTGGCGCTGCTCGCGATCGTGCTGGTCTGGGACGCGAGCAAGATCACCTCCAACACCGTCTACGGCATGGGGCCGGAGGTCACGCCGGTCGTGATTGCGATCGGATTGGGCATTCTCGCGGTCGCCAATCTGTTCGACGCATTGCGCGGCAATCTCCCCGCACGCGAGAGCGCCGATCCGGTCGCGGTGTGGCTGATCCTCGGCGGACTGGCGCTGATGATCGCCATCATCGGTCTTGGCGGCGGCTTCATTCCCGCGACATCCGCCCTGTTCGTCACGACATCCGCCGCGTTCGGCCGCAGAGCATTCTTGGCGGATCTTGCAATCGCATTGGTTCTCACCACGCTGGTCTACCTCGCCTTCGACAAACTGCTGACCCTGAGCCTGCCGGCCGGGCCACTGGAGAGGTTGCTGTAATGGACGCATTTACAGCGCTTGCGAACGGCATGGTCGTCGCACTCCAGCCGATGAACCTGATGTTCGCGCTGATCGGTGTGTTTCTCGGCACCGCCGTCGGCGTTTTACCTGGTATCGGGCCGGCACTGACCGTCGCGCTGCTGTTGCCCGTCACCTACAAGCTCGATCCCGGCGGATCGCTGATCATGTTCGCCGGCATCTACTACGGCGGCATGTATGGCGGCTCGACCACCGCGATCCTCATCAACACGCCCGGAGAGAGCGCGTCGATGGCGACCGCGCTCGAGGGCAACAAGATGGCCAAGGCCGGGCGCGGCGGGCCCGCACTCGCAACAGCCGCGATCGGCTCGTTCGTCGCCGGCACGCTGGCGACGCTCGGGCTCGCATTTCTCGCTCCGTCGCTGGTCGATTTCGCCGTGAAGTTCGGGCCGGAAGATTATTTCGCATTGATGTGCGTGGCGTTCGTCACCGTTTCGGCGACGTTCGGCGACTCCCCCATTCGCGGACTGACCAGTCTCTTCATCGGGCTGACGCTCGGCCTTGTCGGCATCGACAAGCTCACGGGCCAGGCGCGGCTTGCGTTCGGCATTCCTGAATTGCTCGACGGCGTCGAGGTCACGACGCTCGCGGTCGGTCTGTTTGCCATTGGCGAAGCGCTTTACGTGGCGTCGCGCCGGCATCATTCCGAGGAAAAGCTCGAGCCGGTGCGCGGTTCGCTCTGGATGACGCGCGAAGACTGGAGCCGCTCGTGGAAGCCGTGGCTGCGCGGCACCATGTTCGGCTTCCCGATCGGCGCACTCCCGGCAGGCGGCGCGGAAATTCCGACGTTCCTGTCTTACTCGACGGAAAAGCGGCTAACCAAGTATCCCGAGGAATTCGGCAAAGGCGCGATCGAAGGCGTTGCCGGACCGGAGGCCGCGAACAATGCATCCGCAGCAGGAACATTGGTGCCGCTGCTGACGCTCGGCCTGCCGACGTCGGCGACGGCTGCGATGATGCTCGCGGGCTTCCAGCAATACGGCCTCAATCCCGGGCCGTTGCTGTTCGCGGAGCGGCCTGAGCTGGTCTGGGGTCTGATCGCGAGCCTGTTCATCGCCAACGTCATGCTGCTCGTTCTCAATCTGCCGCTGGTCGGATTATGGGTGAAGCTGCTCGCGATTCCGCAGCCGTGGCTCTATGCGGGCATTCTGGTG
>JAKFUP010000117.1 GCA_021732625.1 Hyphomicrobiales bacterium | reverse complement strand
GCACCACCGACGACGTCACGTTGGGCGGCGGCACAAAGGCGCTCGGGGAAATGTCGAACAGGATTCGTGTCTCCGCGCGCCAGTTGGCGAGGACCGCGAGACGCCCGTAGGCCTCGTCGTTGTCGCCTGCGGCGATGCGCTCTGCGACCTCGCGCTGAAACATCAGCACCATCATGTCGAACCATGGTGGCCATGGCTCGGTGCTGAGCCAGCCGACCAGCAGCGGCGTCGCGATGTTGTAGGGCAGGTTGGCAACGATGCTGGCGCGGTCGCCGGCAAGCAGCGGTCTTGGATCGAACGTCATCGCGTCCGCATTGACGATCTCGAGCCGCCCCGGATAGCGCTGCGCGATCTCCTCCAGTGCCGGGATTGCGCGCTCGTCGCGTTCGACAGCGATGACGCGCCTTGCGCCGAGCGCCAGCAGCGCACGGGTGAGGCCACCCGGACCGGGGCCGATTTCGACCACCGTGCGGTCCTGCAGCGGTTCTGCGGCGCGGGCGATGCGGGCGGTAAGGTTCAGGTCGAGCAGGAAATTCTGTCCGAGCGATTTGCGCGCCGACAGGCTATGTTTGCGGATCACCTCGCGTAGTGGCGGCAGGTCGTCGATCGCGCTCATGTTTTGCCGGTGGCAGCGGCCATGCGTGCGGCAAGTCTGAGCGCGGCGATCAGGCTTGCAGGATTGGCCTTGCCGGTGCCTGCGATATCGAAGGCAGTGCCATGATCGGGCGAGGTGCGGATGAACGGCAGACCTAGCGTGACGTTGACGCCGTCGTCGAATGCAATCGTCTTGATCGGGATCAGCGCCTGGTCGTGATACATGCAGATGGCGCAGTCGTAGGTCTTGCGTGCAGCCTCATGAAACATTGTGTCGGCGGGCAGCGGGCCCCGCACATCGATGCCTTCGCTGCGCAACGTCTCCACCGCCGGCGCTACGATGGCGCGGTCTTCGGTGCCGAGCGTGCCGTCTTCGCCTGCATGGGGATTGAGGCCGGAGATCGCGAGACGCGGGCGCGTGATGCCGAAGCGTACTGTGAGATCGTTCGCCACGATGCGGGCGGTCGCAGCGATCAGATTGCTGGAGAGCTGCGTGATGGCGTCGCGCAACGGCAGATGGATCGTCACCGGCACGACCGCTAGCGACGGCGACCACAGCATCATGACCGGGTGCGGCTTGCCTTTTGGCGAGGCGGCCAGTTCAGCGAGAAATTCGGTATGGCCGGGATGAGCAAAACCCGCCGCGTAGAGCACCGACTTGGCGATCGGGTTGGTCACGACCGCCGCGGCGCGGCCCGCCGTCACGTCAGCGACAGCATGGCGGATTGCAGCGATGGCAGACGGCGCGCTGGATGCGTCAGGCATGCCCGGCGCCGCTGTAGCGCGCTCACCGGTTGTCACAACGGGCAAGGTATCCGCAAACGCGGCTGCGGCGTCCTCGGCGCGGCTGACAGCCAGCGGAATGGATACGCCGAGATGTCTTGAGCGCGCCGCGACGAAAGCATCGTCGCCGATCAGGTAGAATGGCGGCAGGTTGAGTTCGCGCCGCCGCAGCCATGCGGCGATCGCAATGTCTGCGCCGATGCCCGCGGGCTCACCAATCGTCAGCGCGAGCGGTTTGTCCATCAGCCGGCGTCAGCGATATTCGATCATCGCCGACTTGCGAACGTCGGAGAGATATTCCTTCGACTTCGCCTCGTACTTTTGCTGGAACAGCTTGTCGCGCGCCTCGCGCTTTTGCGGCGTATCGACTGTGGTTGCCTTGCGGCTGCATAACGCCACCATCTCGATGCCCTGCTTGGTAACCTCAGGCGGCGTCAGGCGGCCGACGGTGGTCTTGTCGAGAATTTCCCGCAAGGCAGGGGGCAGGTCGGCGGATGTCTTGACGATACTCTCCTTGATTGCTCCGTCGCGCATCGAGCGGAACAAAGTCGCGGCATCGTCGCAGCTCTGGACGCGGCTGCGCAATGCGTCCGCTTCCTTGCGGCGCTGTTCGATAGCGGCGGGGCTTGCATCCCGCGGCGTTACCAGCACGACGGGGCGCATCTGGTATTCGTAACTGATATCCTTATCGTCGGATTTGATCTCAATCGAGGATTCGACATCCTTGTCGCCGACAAGCAGGCTCTGCCGGAAGCGTCCGCGCACCAGATTGCCCCAAACCAGTTCTGCTTTCATCCGGCTCTTGAGCGTTTCGGGCCGGACGCCTTGCGACTCAAGCGATTTGGTAAGCTGGTCAGGTGTGAGCCGCAGCCGCGAACTCATGTTGGCGAAGGCTCCATCGACCTCGGTGCTACCATACTCAATGCCGAAGCGTTTTCCTTCCTTGACCTTCACCTTCTCGTCAATCAGTTCCTGGATCACCTCGGTGCGGGTGGGTGTCCTGCGTGCAGTCAGCACGATCAGCTTGGAACGTTGTTCGATATCGAAGTTGGTGATCGGTTCGCCGTTGACGACGACCGCAACCGATTGCGCCCGGGCGGGCATTATCATTGCCGCGACGAAAATGGCCATCGCCGCCGCGGTTCCGGCGGTGAAAGCGCAACGGCGTACGATCGAAATCGCAATCATCGTTGATCCCATTGGTCGCATCCCAGTATTCCGATAGCCCCATTCTCGCCGGACGATGCCTGCCAGCCGGTTCGATTGCAGGTCAGCCGGGCGGCCCGCATAACCCGAGACGTCTGTCGTCACTCATACCGCGCGCAAGTGTCAGAGACCGCTGCCCGACGTACCAGCCGACTGCGTCACGGTCGAAGCGCCGATGGTACGCAAGCCGATCTGCAACGTCACGCGATGGTCGGTTCTGATCGCGGTTCCGATATTATAGGCGTAGTCCGTAATATAATTCACGCCCACTACGAAACAATCGTCCACATAACCCGCGCCAATAATGTACTGATTGATTTTGTTGGTATTGAGATCGTAGCGGAAGCTGCCTGCGACCTGAAAGTTCGAGGTGACCTTGAACGAGGCGCTTGCGAGCACGCCTTCGCGGCGGTTAAGGAACCCGAGCTCCGGCTGCCGATCGTAGTTGCCGTAGATGGCGCTGACCGACCACCTGTCGAAACTGGCGGCCGCTTCACCTTCGAATCGCCTGACTTCGCCAGTGCGCTCGTCGAGGCGGGCGCGGGTCGTGAACGTCAGTGCACGGTTAGGCCGGTATTGGAGGCGGGTGACATAATCCGACCGCCCCGTCTCCAGACCGGAATTGATGCCGATGTTGGTCAGGTCGCCAGCCGCGAACGAGTTGCGGCCGAACAGGTCGTAGGATTGGCCGAACAGAAAATTGATCGCGCCGCCCTTGTCGAACTGCGTCGTGGCCTGCACGCCGACGTTTGCGCGGCTGCCGCCTTCAACCCGGTCCCAGCCGGAGAATTTGTTGACGCTGAACAGGTTGCTGTCGTCGAAGACAAGGCTTTGTGAGTCCTCGTTCGGCAACCGGCCGGCATGCGTTTCGTTCGGACGGATGATGACCTGCGCGATCGGAGTGACCGTGGTGGTTCCCCACGGCTGCACGTTGATGAACGGATAGCGATATTCAAGACCGACCGTCGGCATCAGCCGGCCGATCTGGGTGCTGCCTGGCGGCAGGTAGTTCGCGGTGCCTGGATCGTTCCTGATCTCCGCATCGATCACGTCGGCGCGCAGCGATGCAAACGGCGTCCATATCTGCCCGGCTGGATCTGTAAACGACCTTCGCCACGTCACTTCGCCCGAAAAGCGTGTGTAGGAGCCGGCAACGCCGCGGAGCAAACAGTTGGCTGGAATCTTGACAGTCGGATCGGCTGTCGTGGGCAGGCATGCGCCGGTCGCCAGAGCTGTGGTCGAGATCGCATCGAACGCAGCGGTGCCGCGGCTTAAGCTTGTAAAGTTCGTCCGGTAGCTCAGCTCGCCGCCAAAGACATTCTGGTTGATGACGTTGGAATAGTCGATCACCGGATGAACGATCGGGATCTGACTCTGAACGTCGGAGGCCGAGTATCCGAGATAATGGATAATCCGCGCATCAAAGAAGCTGCGCTTGCCGAGCCCGGTCAGGTAGATTTGCGATACACCCTCGGTTGGGACGGTGAGAAACGAGTTCAATTGGTTTTTGAAAACCGAGAGCCTGTAGTCGCGGAAGAACGCGGTATCGCTAACCAGCACGCCCTCCCAACCCCAGACCCATTTATCGTTGATCGCGAATTGACCCTTGGTCTCGACGCCGCCGCGCAGATCGCGATCGCCGGGTGTGCCGGAATACTCGCTTTTGTTGAGCTGGCTGATGCCGTAGGCGCGTATATTGTAGGATCCGTTGATCAGGCGCTGACGGAATTCGCCCTGCAGCAACACACCCTGCGTGGTCAGGAATCGCGGCGCCAGCGTCAGGTCATAGTCCGGCGCCAGTGCCCAGAAGTATGGTGTTTCAACACCGATACCATTGCGCGAGTTCGACGAGAAACGCGGAGCCAGAAACCCGCTCTTGCGCTTCACGGTCGGGTCGGGCGTCGCGAAGTAGGGCAGATAGGCGAGCGGGACGCCAAAAAATTCGAGGCGTGCGTCCTCGAAGTACAGCATCTTCTCGCCTTGGTCGTGGATGATGCGCGCGCCCTTGACCTGCCAGAGTGGCGGCTTTTTGGGGTCTTCTTTGCAAGCGGCGCAGGCAGTGTAAACGCCGTTCTGGAACACGGTGAATTCGCCGTTGGTGCGATCCGCGCGCGTCGCCGCCATCCGCGTCTGATCGGCCGTATCGACCTTCAGGGAATCCACGAAGCCATCGCGGTAGTCGTCGCTGAGATCGAGAAAATTAGCGTAGGTGATCTTACCCTCGGTGTCGGTCAGCCGAACGTTGCCCTCTGCCGCAAGACGTTTGGTTTTTTGATCGTAGATGACCTTGTCCGCTTCGAGAGTCTGGCCGTTGTAGAAGATCTGGACGTTGCCGACTGCCGAGACACGCGAGTTGGTATAGTCGTAATCAAGCTCGATGGCCTGCACGAGCATCTGGTTGTTTTTTTCGACTTTCGGCGGAGGCGCTTTCGGGGGGCGTGGAGCGAAAGCTACGCCAGCTTGGGCATTGGCGGATGCCGATGCGGCAATATCGATAGCCATGGCGGCGCAGAGCAGGAGCGCCAGCACCGGGACGCGCAGCATTGGCCAAGCGAAACCGGTGCCGCGCACACGAGTGCGCGACCTGCGTTCGGCCAAACGACTCCCTCGGGTGGCGACCGCTGCCACTACCCGTCCTCCTGGTACAACAAGGCCAAAAAGCCAGCGAGGCCGCCCACGCAAACGGGCAGCCAGGCAGCCGCGACTGGATGCATCAAATCGGCCTTGCTCAAATCCTCAGTAACTTTCGATAGAACATAGAGCAGAAAGCCCGATCCCACGCCACTCAAAACCATCTTTTGCACGCCGCCAAACCGGAAGAACCGTAGACTGACGGCGGCCGCCAGCAACACCATAGCTGCAAGAAGAAATGGCCGTGAAATCAGCTTTTGATACTGCAGGCGATAACCTGCCGTGGCGAAGCCTGAACTCTCCGAAGATCTGATGTATTCAGGGAGTTGCCAGAAAGACACAGTCTCCGGTGTGGAAACACTGTTTCGGACCTGCGCAGGCGTCAGGTTTGTGCTGAGAAAAACCGTATCCTGAATTACCGGCGCTCCACCCAGGGTGTAGCGTCGGACACCTCTCAACTGCCAGCGGCCAGGTTCGAGAGAGGCATCTCGCGCCTCGATTCTCTCCTTGAACTGGCCATTTGGCTCGAAGCGAAAGATCGTCAAGCCGTTCAGCCTTATGCCTTGCGCCTGACTGTTTGCGGCATTGATGATCGCCTGGCCCTCGGATGTGGCCTGGCTGATCCAGAAACCGGCGGCGTCCTGCAGACCGGCGCCCCCGCCGCTGAACATCTCCGCCTCCATTTGCTTGGCACGTTCCTGCAAGCTGGCGGACAGCGGATTGTAGAGCGTGGTCGCCATCGCGCCGAGCACGAGAGCGCTGATCAGAGCGGGCGTGATGAACTGCCAGGCCGATACCCCGGCAGCGCGGGCGACGACGAGTTCGAGTTTGCGCGACAGTGTCAGATAGCAGGACATGGCGCCGATCAGGACGCAAAACGGCATCAGCCGCTCCAGCAACTGCGGCACCCGGAACAGCGAGGTCTGGGCAACCGTTATCGCCGACACCGAAGGTAGCGAGGACGTCCGCCGCAGCAGCTCGATATAGTCAACAAAGACGATCAACAGAAAAATGCCCGCGAAGACCGCAATCGCCGTGGAGACGAACCGCACGGCGAAATAGCGCGCGAGAGTGTTGGCGATCATGTGCCTGCCTCCCTTACGCCGCAGCCGGTTGACGAGTGAGCCGTGCGATCATCCTGTTGAAGGCACTGATCAGGATCGCCGGCGGCTCGATCTGGATGCCACGCAGGATCACCCAAAGGCTCAGTCCCGCTGTAGCGAAAAGCAGGGCATACTGGATCAAGGCTGCCCATTCCGACGATGTTGCCAACACCGAAAGCGCATAACCGGCAATGCGCAATGTCAGCACCGCAAGAATAGCGCTGACCATCGAGAAAGTGCGGCTTTGGCGTGTGGTTCGCGGAGAGCCGAGAAATGCAAATGTCAGGAGTACAAAAGCGACGGGATAGATCGGCGCCACCAGACGATCGTGCATTTCAGCACGAAACCGTCCGGGAATTTGCAAATAGGCCTGATCGCTTGCGGGTGGCCAGATCAGCTCCCACAGATAGCGTTCGCGCATATTGTAGTTCACGGTCTGCGCCTGACCGACGAACTTCGACATGTCGAAGGCATATCGCGTGAATGCCACGAGCGCGGGATCGCGTTTTCCGATCTCGAACCGCTGCAGGTTGCCCGATTCGAGGATCAGGAACGTACCCTTGTCATTTTTCAGCACGGTGCCGCGATCGGCCATAATGCTGAGCCGCTCTTTCGGATCGCGCCGGTCGTCGACGAAAATACCTGTCAGCAGTCCGCCGGGCTGGCGCTCGCGAATCCGGATCGTGAGATTTTGCTCCAGCTGCGTGAAGCGGCCGGGCTGAAGAATATTTGCCATGACATCGGCGGTGATCTCGGTGTCCCAGCGCTTCAGCCGGCGCAAACCGTCGGGGGCAATGTAGAATGCAAGAGCGCTGACGAATAGCGCGACCACGATCGTCGCGTAGAAGAACGGCCGGAACAGCCCCCATGGCGGAAGCCCGGCTGCGTTCATCACGATGACTTCGGAATCCGCGGAGAGCTTGTTGAGGTTGTAGGCCACGGCAATCGTCAGCGCGAGCGGCGCGATGATCAGTGCCAGCACAGGGATCGCCAGCCCGGTCACGCCGATGAAGACCAGAATCGTCTGACCCTGGTTCGTCATCAAGTCGATGCCGCGCAGCGCCTGCGTGATCCAGATCACGCCGGTGAGGCTGACCAGTACCATCACAAACGCGCCGAGCGTGGTCCGGAAAATATACTTTTCGATCGACCCCATCGATCCCTGCTGTCCTGTCCCCGCCGACTCATTTCCGAGTGTGCTGCAGACCCCGAAGAAGTCTCCCCAACAGCACGTGAAAGAATTATCCGGCTTTTGACCCTCTCACTACCATCCCTTTGATTGGTCAACAAAATGGCTTGGCCATGACGGGTCTTTAACCATGGTTAATATTGGGCTAACCGTGTCTTTGAGGCCACGCCGAAGGCCAATTGTGGTGACGGATCGCGCCAAGGTGATGCACTGGCAGTATCCGGTTCCGGCATGCGCGCTTGGCAGCACTGTTGCAGACACGCCATAGTGAAAAATCAGACCGTAGCTCCCGCCCTCGAACCATCGATTCTGGAGGATTTGCCTATGTCCGACGCCGTACAGGTCGGCTTCGTTTCGTTTACCGCCGCCCCGAAAGGCGTTCTGGTCGTTTTTACCGACGAATCGCTGAAGTTTGGCCCGGCGGCCCGGAAGCTCCTGGGTTCTGCCGGGGAGACGGTCAAACGCGCCGCGGCTGCTGCTGCCTTCAAGGGAAAGCATGCGTCATCGCTGGACTTGCTGGCGCCTGAGGGTCTCAAGCTCGACCGCCTCATCGTGGTCGGCACTGGCAAGGCAGGAGCGATCAAGGAAGACGATTACATCAAGCTCGGTGGTGCAACCGTCGGCAAACTGAAATCGAATGCGGATGCCGTCACCATCGTCGCGGAATTGCCGGGCGGTGCCATGAAGCCTGCGAATGTTGCGACGCTGCTCGCGGGCGTGCGTCTGCGAGCTTATCGTTTCGACCGCTACAAGACCAAAAAGAAGGACGATGAAAAGCCGATGCGCGCGCAGATTTCGATCGCGGTGGCCGATGTCGCCGCCGCGAAGAAAGCATTTGCGCCAGTCAATGACGTCGCTGACGGCGTGATGATCGCACGCGAACTCGTCAACGAGCCGCCGAACATTCTGTACCCTGTCGAATTTGCACGCCGCGCGGCCGAATTGCGCAAGGTTGGCGTCGATGTGGAAATTCTCGACGCCAAGGCAATGAAACGCCTGAAAATGGGCGCTTTACTGGGTGTCGCCCAGGGATCGGCGCATGAGGGCCGTATGGTGATCATGCGCTGGAATGGCGGCAAGCGTAGCGACAAACCGGTGGCTTTCATCGGCAAGGGCGTGTGTTTCGATACCGGCGGCATCTCGATCAAGTCGGCAGGAAACATGGAAGATATGAAAGGCGACATGGCGGGCGCGGCGTGCGTCGTTGGCCTGATGCACGCGCTTGCTGCGCGCAAGGCGAAGGTCAATGTGGTCGGCGCGATCGGTCTTGTCGAAAATATGCCGGACGGGAACGCACAACGGCCCGGCGATATCGTGACGTCGATGTCGGGCCAGACGATCGAGATCATCAACACGGATGCTGAAGGCCGTCTCGTTCTCGCCGATGTGCTCTGGTATGTGGGGCAGACTTTCAAACCGAAATTCATGGTCGATCTCGCAACGCTCACCGGCGCCATCCTGGTCGCGCTCGGGACGGAATATGCGGGCCTGTTTTCGAACGACGATCAGCTCAGCGAGCGTTTGACGGTGGCTGGCCGCGCTACCGGCGAGCGCGTCTGGCGGATGCCGCTCGGTCCCGAGTACGACAAGCAGATCGATTCAAAATTTGCCGACATGAGAAACACGGGTACGCGCAGTGGCGGGTCGATCACGGCAGCCCAATTCCTGCAGCGCTTTGTCGATGACATTCCTTGGGCGCATCTCGATATCGCAGGCACCGGGATGGGAGCGCCGTCGACTGATATCAATACAAGCTGGGGATCGGGTTATGGTGTGCGGCTGCTCGATCGCCTTGTCGCCAATCATTACGAAGGCAAGAAATAGGACAGGCTCGCGATTTTGGGCTCGGGACCGGATTATGCAACCGTGAGTTCAGCGTGCGATGACTGAAGTCCTGTTCTACCACTTGCACGGCATGACGCTTGAAGGCGTGCTTCCCCCCCTGATCGAGAAATCGATCGAACGCGGCTGGCGCGTGGCGGTGCAGGCGGCCTCCGAAGAGCGTGCCGATGCGCTCGACGGGTACCTGTGGACCTATCGCGACGATTCGTTTCTGCCGCATGGGACCTGGCGCGAGCGCGACGCGGCCGATCAGCCGGTGATCATTGCCATCGACGCGAGCAATCCCAATGGTTCGCAGGTCAGGTTTCTCATCGACCGTGCCGAATTGCCGGCCGATGCTGAAACCTATCAGCGCGTCGTCTTGGTGTTTAATGGCGACGATGAGGAGGCCGTTATTGCGGCGCGGTCTGCCTGGAGCGATTGCAAGGCGAGGGGTCTTGACGTGACCTATTGGCAGCCCGATGACCGCGGGCGCTGGCAACGTCGGCAATAAGGGGTCGCAAGTCCCGGTTAATCATCCTATGCTGTGATCCTTCGGGGGAACTGCTGTCGGCCATGGCGCCGCCGCAAAGCAATGTTGGTCGTTGTCAGGACGTCAAGATCGTTCGTTGAAGCGAAGAGTGGGTATCGAGTGGCCGGTTCGCAAAAGACTCAACTGTGTGTAACGGCGTTGTTGTTGGCGCTGGTGCCGCTATTGACCGCTTGCGGCAGTGTGTCGGACTTTAGCCTGAAGGATCAGGAATGGTTTTCGCGGCCGAAAGTTTTCAGCCGGTCGCTGTCGATTGAACAACCGCCGCTCAGCCCTGAAAGAGCCGTTGCGGCCGATCAGTTGATCACCGCCGATGGTGCCTGTCCGGGTCTCGCGCCATCCAATGCGCAGGCGCTGGCCGATGGCAGTAGCGATCAGCCGGTTGCCGTGCAGGGCGGCAAGGTCGCGCTCGGATTGCCGGAATGCGAGGTTGCACGCGGCATCGGCACGCCGGACAACGTCAGCCTCTCCTCCAATGAAGGTGAGCGCGTCGCTGTTCTGACTTATCTGAGAGGCGCGCGCGCGGGCATCTATCGGTTCGTCAGTGGCCGCCTGGCCTCGATCGAGCGCAGCCCGGAACAGCCGGCCGAGCCGAAACAAAACAGATCGCGAAAGCGTGCGGGCTGAGCTTCTAGAGTGCGCATCAAAGTTCGTTAAATCAGACTCGTCGCTCATCTTGTTTCGGCATGATCTTGTCCGAAAACCGGTTTCCATCACGGATCAAGTCCGGGACAGGCTTTTTCGGGATCATGCCTATCCGGCGGACTGGTTTAGCGGCGTACTGGCTTCGAGCCATTCATCCTCGGCACGCTGAAGCGCAACGGCAGCACCCGCGCGCGCCTTGCCGAGTTGTCCGGCCTTGACCGGATCGCGCTGAAACAGCCCGGGGATCGCAAGCGCGGCGTCGATTTTTTCGATGATTGACGTGATGCGTGCTATTTCGCTTTCAGCCGCAAGAATTTTCTTCTTTTCATTTGCACTTGCCGGCCTCGCCGGAGCAGCGTTCCGTTCACGATCACTGCGGCCAACGACCGCTGTCTCGATTTGACGATCGCGCATCGGCACGCGCATGCCGTGTTGAGAGAGCACGGAGCGGCGATAGTCGTCGAGGTCACCGTCGTAAGGCGTCACCGTCCGGTTAGCGACGACCCACAACTGATCGGCGCAGGCATCGATCAGGTAGCGGTCATGGGAAACCATGATAACTGCGCCGGGAAATTCGTTGATCGCTTCGGCGAGCGCTGCGCGGCTGTCGATATCGAGATGGTTGGTCGGCTCGTCCAGAATGATCATGTTGGGACCGAAGAAGGTTGCGAGACCCAGCAACAGCCGGGCCTTCTCGCCGCCGGACAGGCTTTTCACCAGCGTATCGCCGGCCTTGCCGGAAAATCCGATGGCACCGACGCGGCCGCGCACCTTTGTCTCCGGCGCATCCATCATAAGCCGGCGGACATGATCGTAGGGTGAGCCTTCTTCGTCGAGTTCGTCGAGCTGATGCTGCGCAAAATAGGCAATCGACAGTTTGTCGGCGCGTGTGACTTTTCCTGAAAACGGCTGGAGCTTGTTGGCAAGAAGCTTCACCAGCGTCGACTTGCCGTTGCCGTTGGAGCCGAGCAGCGCGATGCGGTCGTCATTGTCGATGCGCAAGGTGACACGATTGAGAATCGCCTTGCCGGGCTCATAGCCGACCGAGACGTTGTCGACTGCGATGATCGGTGGTGACAGAAGTTTTTCAGGTGCGGGAAACGAAATCTCGCGTACATCCTGCGTCACCAACGCCGTCACCGGCTTCATGCGTTCCAGCATCTTGACGCGCGATTGAGCCTGCCGCGCCTTGGATGCCTTTGCCTTGAAGCGATCGACGAAGTCCTGCAGCCGCTTGCGCTCTGCGTCCTGGCGTTTGGCGTGCTTGGCATCCAGCATTTCGCGCGTCGCCCGCTGTTCTTCGAACGACGTATATCCGCCGCGATAAAGCGTGAGCTTGGTGCGGTCAAGATGCAGGATCTGATCCACCGATGTATCCAGCAGATCGCGATCGTGGCTGATGACGATCACGGTGCGTGGATAGTTTGCGAGATGATCCTCGAGCCAGAGCGTACCTTCGAGGTCGAGATAGTTTGTCGGCTCGTCGAGCAGCAGCAGATCTGGCGCTGCGAACAGCGTCGCCGCCAGCGCCACGCGCATGCGCCAGCCGCCTGAAAATTCCTGGCATGGGCGGGCTTGATCCGCGGTGGAAAAGCCGAGGCCACTTAGAATGGCTGCGGCGCGTGCTGGAGCCGTATGCGCCTCGATATCGGCGAGCCGGGTATGAATATCGGCGATCCGGCCCGGATCGATGGCTGTCTCTGCCTCCTCAAGCAGAGCATCGCGTTCGATATCTGCCTTCAGGACGACCTCGATCAGGCTTTCTGGTCCATCAGGCGCTTCCTGCGCGAGGCTGCCGACCCGCCATCGCGGCGGAATGCTTATCGTGCCGCTCTCCAGCGAAAGTTCCCCCCGGATGGCCTTGAACAGCGTCGATTTTCCGGTGCCGTTGCGGCCGACCAGGCCGACGTGCGCGCCCGGAACGATCTGGGCGGTGGCGCTGTCAATCAAAAGCCGTCCTGCAAGGCGGATCGAAATGTCGGTGATGGAAAGCATTGCCGCTTTTCACCACAGGCCGCGCATAACACAAGCCCTGATGCGCTATATTGTTGCGCAGATTAGCTTCGCGGCCGATTCTGCGGCTCGCGCTCTGGTCCTGACGCTCCAGCGACTGGAGTAGATCGCGCAGTTGTCGCGGCAATGCGGGTTGATCTCTCATCGTATCTCTCAACCGCTCGCCGATCCCGTCACGAACCGCACGGCTCGTGGCCGGGTCGACTGACGGCCGGCTCTCGATATCGTGGATGTCGTACATGGGTTGAGCCTTCCGTTTCGAAATTGTCTTAAATGTCCCATGACAACTGTTACCGGCGGTAAATGTTTCGGCAGGTCGCTCACGATGGTTTGTGATCGGTAAAGTGAACAGCCGCGGGAACTTTCTCGCGAATCGGTTCGCGTGACCTGAAAGAAAAACGGCCCCCGGTGAGCGCACCGGAGGCCAGTTCAGGGAGAAGTCGTGGATCGGCCAAAGCCGCTCAATAGCAGCGGTTGACCAGGCGATAGCGATAACCCCACGGGGTCGCCACAAGGCGGCGCACATAGCATCCGCCATAGCCGCCACCGTAGCCGCCGACGAAGAAGTTCGGGCGGAAGTGATGATGATGTCCGTGCCAGCCACCGTGCCAACCGCCGCCGCCCCATGCCGAGGCTGACGTGGGTGCAAGTGCTGCGATACCAAGCGATGCAGTAGCGATGAAGGCGAATGCGATCTTGCGTAACATGGTCGTGGTCTCCTGATTGCGGCGCGTCAGCG
>JAKFUP010000108.1 GCA_021732625.1 Hyphomicrobiales bacterium | reverse complement strand
GGTGGGCTTGAGATTTTAGATTTTTTGATCAAACTTGGCGCTGTACCGGGCTCGCGGATGCTTCACCAAATTCGCTGCTGGTGGCTGCAAAAGTCTCCGGGCTCGAGTTCCCGAGAATGCTGGGAAACTCTCCCGACAATTCAGAGGGCGGTTTCCGTTTGGGAAGATGCGAGTTCGATCCGCGCTGCGTCGCGAGCCATGCATTTTCGTTTTTAGAGAATATTATTTTTAGAAGCAGAAAGGCCCTTCAATGGTGGGCTTTTCTAGCTGCCTGAAGGTCTCTCAAACGCGAGTTTGCCGAACATCGAACTGCAACATTCCCAAAGTCTCCGGCCTCAATACTGAAAACTCCCGTTTTTCAGGAGACTCGTGCCGGAGACCGGAGATGAAACCCACCGTGTGCGGATGCTGGCAGTGGTTTAAGTGGTTGTAGGTTTGGTCACGCGCGTTGACGTTTGTTTTGCCCGAGAAGAGCGCCGCGGTCGGCCGCAATACGTTTTTCCAGAAATGATTGCACAGCCTTGATTCTGGAAATGTGAAGCAGATCCTCGTGGACCGACAGCCAAATGTCTCTCAGCGAAAAGAGATTGGGCATGATCGGCCGCAGGTCCTTGTTATGCGATGCTACGAATGAGGGCAGCATCGCGATGCCCAATCCACTCGACGCCGCCGTGTATTGCGCGACAAGGCTTGTACTGCGAAATACCGTGTGCGACGGCCGGAGAATATCAGACATCCAGCGATTTTCCTTGATGTGGATGTGTTCGTCGATGAAATCGATGAAGCTGTGGTCCTCCAGTTCTTTGAGCGTGCCGGGACTTTTGTGCTGCTGAAAGTAGGCACTCGCGGCAAAGAGCGAGATCCTGAATTCGCCAATCTTCTTGACCGACAGGCGCCGGCCTTGAGGTTTGAAGAAACTCACGAAGATATCCGCCTCTCGCCGCGTCAGATCGAGGAGGCGCGTATCGGTGATCAGTTCGACCTGGATCGAAGGGTATTGTTTGTGGAAGTCCGCGATGCACGCGGTCAGGTAGAAGCTGCCAATTCCATCCATACTGGCAATTCTGACCGCGCCGCCCGCTTGCGCGCTTTCCACACCGATCACTGTCTCGGTGATCGAGTTGGCCTGGTTTTCCATTCCTTCCGCATATTGCAACAGCCGCAAGCCGGTTTCAGTGAGAGTGAAGCCGGACTTGCTGCGCTTGAACAATGTCGTGTTGAGGCTGCGCTCCAGTTCACGGATGCGCCGGCTGACGGTGGTGTGGTCGACCTTGAGTCTTTGCCCGGCGCGCACCAGATTGCGCGCGCGGGCCACCTCCAGAAAGTAGGTGATGTCGTTCCAGTTATATCGGAGCTTGCGCGAGTCCTTTGCCACCAAAGCCTTCCTGATACGACGACCTATAACCTTCCCCATGAGGCTCAGTCAGTGTCGAACATATCAGTCGGCGCAGCAACTACAGCAGTTAAGCCGCGATAATCGGCGCGTATGTTTCAACCAGCCGGTTGGCGAACATATCGACCTTGGGGATCATCAGTTTCTGGCGACAAACCGCAAGATCGATGTGTTTTGGCATCACGGCACCAAGTTTCAGAACACGGGGTGCCGCGATGTTGATGTCCCACATCGGAAATCCGGTTGGAGGAATGACGACGCTGCCGCCGGGGTAGGGGGAATCTACCCGGTTTGCCAGGACGACCGCGACACGATTGTCCTCGGCGCGGGGGATCGCCAGAAGCTCGCGCTCGAACGGCTCACGTAGCGATGCCGGCCAGAGGATGATGTCGGCTGCCCCGATCGCCAAACATCGGGAACTCTCCGGGAATACCGCGTCATAGCCGGACATCACGCCGATCCGGCCGAAGGGCGTATCGAAGACCGGGTAGTCGTTGCCAGCTTTGGCTCACTGTCGCTCTTCTGCGGTAAGGTGCGTCTTGCGGTAGCGCCCCATTTCCTTTCCATCGGGACCGACCAAATAGGTTGTGACGTGAAGTCCGGCAGCCGCCCGCTCGACGCTCGGAACTGCTATCAGGCACTCGTACTTTGTGGCAATCGCGCTGACCTTATTGAGCATGGCAGATGTCTGGTCGGCGAGTGCAGCAGCTTCGCTGGCTTTCAGAATGTAGTTGGAGCTGAATGCGTATTCCGGCAACGTGATCACCTTGGCACCGAGCTTTGCCGTGTGGTCGATCATGTCGAGGACATCGAACGCCGTAGTTTCGTCCGTGACGTGCATCTGGACTGCGGCCACCTTCGTCACCGACTTCGATGGGATCAGCGGCTTGTCGGCTACGCCACAAACGGGCGTCTTCTCATACGGCAGCGCCATGATGCCGTAGGTATCGGGCCTACGATCGGCAATCTTGTCGTTGGTGGAATAGATCGACTTGTCAGCGGCAGCGTCCAGATCGATATCCGAAACAGCCATGCCATGAGTGTCGTAGGGGACTTTCGACTGCACGCGTCCTTTCGGGTCGACAATCATGCTGCCGCCCGGATAGTAGATTGATCGCTCGTAGCCAGCCTTGGTCGCCGCGACGAGCCAAACACCGTTCTCGTAGCTGCGCGCCGGGCCCCACATGTCGGCTTGGTCCATGGCGAAGAAATTCGCCATATCGACGATGACTTCAGCTCCCTGCATCGCCATTGAGCGGAAGATTTCCGGAATGCGGCCGTCGAAGCAGATCAAAAGACCGATACGGCCAAGGTCGGTATCGACGACCGGGCAGCCTCTTTCGCCGAAGCTGAACCAGTTTTGGTCATGAGTGGCGAGAAACTGCTTGTGATAGTGGCAGGCGACCTCGCCCTCGCGGTCAAACATGATCCCGCTGTTGAATATCTTTTCCTTCGCCGGATCCCATTCGGTGATGCCGCTCGCAATGTAAATTGAGTGCTTGCGCGCGAGCGCAGCCAGAGCCTTGATAAACGGACCATCTGCCAGGGTTTCTGCCAGTGACCGGCAGTGCGCCGGCGAATCGAAAAGATAGCCGGTGTCCATGCATTCAGGAAACACCACGAGCTCAGCGCCTTGACGCACGGCGCTTTCGACATACTTGGTCGCCAGTGCGATATTGTAGTCAAAATCTCCCAGCCGCGCGAGTGTTTGAACCGCAGCGGCGCGAAAACGGCGCTTCGTCATATCGTCCTCCATATCAGAATGTTTGTTCAGGTCTTGGTCATTAGCGAAGTTTCACTTCACGCCAAAAGCGATCGAGGCAGTGCCGCTTTAGCGAGATGAACTGGTCACCCGTGGTAACGTCGAGGGTACGAGGCCAAGGAAGGTTGACATCGACGATCTCCGCGACCTTTGTCGGTCTGCGGGTCAGTAGAACGACCTTGTCGGCGAGCTGAATGGCTTCGTCGAGATCGTGCGACACCAGCAGCATCGTTGTCTTCAGCTTCATGAAGATTTTCTGCAGTTGCTCGCGCATAAATAGCGTCATTTCGTAGTCGAGCGCTGAGAACGGTTCGTCCAGAAAAAGGACTTCGGGTTCAGTCACGAGCGCGCGCAAAATCGATACGGTCTGCTGCTGTCCGCCTGAGAGCGTATAAGGATAGGCTTTCAGATCGATCGGGACGTCGAATTCGGCAAGCAACTTTTCAACGCGAAGCTGGCGCTCCCGTCGGCCGATACCCAACACCTTCAATGGATAGTGAATGTTGTCGATTGCTCTCAGCCACGGAAACAGCGCTTCGCGATAGTTCTGGAAAACGTAGGATATGCGTGTGTCCTTAATCTGCTGGCCGTCGTAGAGAACCTCCCCGGCGTCCATCGGCATCAGGCCGGAGATCATATTGATCAGCGTGCTTTTGCCGCAGCCGTTCGGGCCAAAGATCGAGATGAACTTCCCCAGCGGCAGATCGATCGAAAAGTCGTCGTAGATGGTGGTGTCCTGAAATGTCTTCTTCAGGCCTCGGACCGTCATGAATGCCTGCCGCGGCTTCGGCTGTTGAAGCGCACCCGGTGGTTCGTCCGGCTCATGCGTGCCGGCGAACCTCCCGATGTTTCTGATCGGCGAAACGTTGGCCATGGTCTTACCCATCCCGATTAGTTGCCGAGGTTCGCTTTTGTCAGCAGCTTGTCGCGCACGTTGAGCGGGCCAGCCAGCACGCCCTCCTTGATGAATACATCGATCAGAGCCTGATAGGATTTCAGGTCGGTATCGTTCAGATCCTTGAATCCACGAAGATAAGGTTGGGCCAGAAGCTCCAGTTGGTCATCCTTGATCGGCGTATATTTGGGGATCACGGTTTTGATCTTGGCGAAATCGGCATTGACGATGTCGGTAGCCTGATCGATTGCCGCGACGACGCGGCGCGCGACATCGGGCCGTTCGGACATGAATTTCGTCGTCATGATCGATGCGCCCGAATAGAACGGATCAGCAATCACTTTCGCAACGGGGTTAACGACCGCTCGAGTGGCCTTGCCGGACGCCACAGCGATCGATCCGACCGGCTCGAGCGACAGGGTCGCATCGACAGTGCCGCCTACAACGGCTGGTACCTGCATCGCGACGGCAAGATCAACGAGCTTCACGTCGGTATCGGGATCGAGGCCGGCGGCGCGCACCATATGCCGCGAGATCGTTCGCCATTGGATTCCCGGAACATGTCCCAGAGTCTTTCCCTTCAGATCAGAAAAACTCTTGATGGTGCTGTCCGGCTTTACGATCAGGCCATCGTTGATCCGATTGACCGCGATGCCGCCGCCTTGCAAGCCGAAGATTTTGAGCTTCCCTGGAAACTTTGACTCCGCAATCATCGCGATGCCCGCGGCTGCACCTGGAGGTCCGAAGTCGGCGCGCTCGGCAATCAGTGCATCAATGATCTGGTTAGGCGATTCCATTTTGGTCGAGACGATCTCGATACAGGCTTTTTCGAACAGTTTTTCCTCGAGCGCCACGTAGTAGGCGGTGGTCTGCATGATCGGCAGCCACACCGCAGTGACCTTGTCCATTTTATCGCAGGCGGCATTCGCCACTGAAGCACCGAGGACGAGGGCGGAAACTGTAGAAACCAGCAACTGAGCGGTACGCATGAGTTCCTCGAGTCTGTGTTGCGGTTCTGTCGGATTTACTTTCCCGACCAGTGAACCAGGGAGCGTTCGGTAGCCAATAGCGCCAAGTTCAGACCGTAGCCCATCGCACCGGCGATCAGTATCGAGCCATACATGTCGGTGAGTGAGTACGATATCTGCGCGTCGATGATGCGATGGCCGATGCCGTCCGTTGCGCCGATAAACATCTCGGCAACGATGATAACGACCAGCGCGAGCGAAACAGCGGTGCGCAGTCCGACGAAGGTTTGCGGTAAGGTTTCGAAGAAGATGACGTCGCGAAAAATTCGCAACGACGAAGCGCCCATCGCGTGGGCAGCCAGGATGCGGGTCTGCCGCGCGTTCATGACGCCGTATGCGACGTTGAAGACAATCACCAGCCAGGCAGCGAATGCAGCCACTGCGATTTTGGCGAGATCGCCGAGGCCGAACAGCAGCAGGAATAACGGAAACAACGCTGTCGCCGGAGTTGAGCGAAAGAAATCCACGAGAAACTCGACCGAGCGATAGATCGCAGCTTTCGCGCCAAGCACGATGCCGACTGGTACCCCGGCGATCACAGCGATGGCCACCGAATATGCGACGCGGATCAGCGTATGAGTGAAATCCTGGGTCATTTTACCGGCGGCGATATTTGCAGCCGTATCGCGCAACGTATCGAATGGGGACGGCAAGAGATCCTTGTTGACCAATTGGCCTTTGAAGGCGATCCACCAGATCGCAATCAACAACATGGGACCGACCGCGAGCTCGATGATCCGGCGCATCTTTTGATTCTGGAATATTCCAAACAATCGTTGCATGGCGTCTCTCAGGATCGAGCAATGATTTGCGAGCCAACGCTTTTTGCTGCGATCGGTGCTGGAGTGTTTGCCTGCTGAGCCGAAAAGAAAATGCCAAGATATGCAAGGATAACTGCAGTATTGCATATTGAAATATCAAACTGAAATGATCAGTTTGCGAGCTTGCATGACCAAACCATGAGCAGTCCCGATGATTTTGTGCGCCGAGTATCGGGATTTACGCCAAGGCAGTCGGTCCACTTGCGCAAGAAACGAGCATCAGGCTGCGGTGGTCGTGCAGGTGTAAGCGCCCGGCCTCGTAGTTGATCGATATCCATGGAGATGGCCCTGGTCAAATAATGCAGGAACCTTCTCTCTTCATTTTGCAATGACTTCGCTGATTAGCTGGCAGTGCCGTCTCCGCAATGAGAGTTTATGGAACTCAGTTGCAGCATTCTTTTCAACCTTGTTCTGCCCATCCCACGCTCACATCGAATGATCGTCCTTGCGACCTGAGTAGCGCCGGTTCCAGCAGCGATTTCACCAGGTCTCCATGTCTTGCATCGTCGCTGTTTCATCCATCACCGCCCGTGGGCTGCGGTGCTTCTCGGCCAACGCCCGCTGCTCATCGGATAATAATTGCGATTGCATATAGGCGCCGAGATGGCGGGTGCGCCGGATGATGCGTTGGCCATAGGCGTGGCGCTGTTTCTGATAGGCCGTTAGCGCGATATCAACGTCGTCATGTTGCGAGAGCAGATCGGCAAGCGCTCTCGCGTCGCCCGCGGCCTTGGTCACGCCGGCGCCAACATGGGGGCGAGCGACGAAGGCCGCATCGCCCATCAGTGCGATACGGCCCTGTATCATTGATGGCGTCTCGAGATCGACGATCGGCTGAAGCAACGGCGTTTTTGTTCTGCGCACGACTTCGGCGAAAGGTGGCGCGAGCAGCCGCTCCGCCGCCTGCCGCATGTCATCGACCACATCCGGGTGCAGGCGATTGGGCGGAATCGCATCGGCGTATTGCTGGCCGTCGGAGCCCTTTAGCAACCGCGGAAGATCGAACTCCGGATGGGCGGGGCGATACCAGACGTAATTGTAGCGGCAGGTTGCCTTGCCATCTCTGTCGATGCCATCGACCGGATAACCCAGCATCTGCTCATGTGGCGGCAGACAAAATCCGAAGCGATCGAACAACCTGTCGCGCGCCTGCGGGGAGAGCTCGGATTCATCGACGAGGCCGCGCCAGGCAATATAACCGACGTACTGAGGTTGCGATTGAGGAAACAACTGTTTGCGAACCGTTGATTGAATGCCATCGGCAGCGATCAGCAAATCGGCGTCTATCTGCTCGCCGCCGGCAAAGTTCGCAACGACGGTGTTGCCTGGTTGTTCGACGGATACCAGCGTATGACCATGATGATAAATGCCGCCGGTGCAGGCGCGCAGCCGCTGCCAGACCCGATCCCAGGATGCCAGAACCTGCGGGCGTGATGCCTCACAAACGACGGAGCCATCGCGATCAAGAACGACGCGACCGCTAACAGAAACGCCGATCGGCTCGGAGTGTCCTGTCGCAAGCGTTAGCGCCTCGTGCAGTTCGTCGTGGGTGACAATGCCGGCGCCCCGCGCGCCGAGTTCTTCGCCGGCACGTTCATGGATCGACACGTCCCAGCCAATGCGGCGAAGGAGCAGACCCGCGAACAGGCCACCGATCGAGCCGCCGATGACGATCGCGCGTTTTCGCATTCTCTTACATGTCCGGCGGATTCTCGCCGGGGAAATTCAGTTCGATGACGATGCCATTCGGATCGTTGATGAAGATCTGATAGAGGTCCATGTTCGGAACACGGCGATGCCGCGCCTCGATTCCGAGTTGCTTGAAATGTTTGCCCATCGCAACCGCGTCCTTTGCAGTGAAGGCGACGTGATCGATCGCGCCGCCGCCATGCAACTCTCCTTCGCGGTCGCCGAGATAATCTTGTGCGCCGGTCGAGTTGGCATCCAGACCGGTGATGTGCAGGACATCCTGTTGGCCACAGTAGAGCCAGTGGCCGGGAAATGGGAATTCAGGACGCGCACCTTCGGTCAGCCCGAGAACCTTGACGTAGAAATCCCGGGTCTTGGTCCAATCGCGGGTGCGGACGTTGTAGTGCGACAGCATCGTCAGCATTGGCGCAGCCTCCGTTGATTGATTGATCGGACGATCATTAAATTGAGTAACGTCGGCGTCAAGCCTTGAGTACAGGACTTGCAATCAGGATTTGCGCTTGCGTGCCCGCTGAACGGCTTGTTGCTCCGCCACGAGACGGCGCATCACCGGCCCGACGCCGGCAAGAAAAGCGTCCATCTCCGTGTCGAAGACGAGGTTCTGATCCGTCGGCACGTCCAGATTGTAGATGAAGCGGCGGATGCCGACGTAAACCAGCGCACCGTGAATGCCGAACATCAATTCGTATTCCTGCGCGCACAACGGCAATTGCGCAGGCGAGGGCAGGCCGAATTCGCGGCGCATTTCGCCAAGAACGGGCGTGAAGATGAGGTCGCGCACCCGAGACAAATATCTGCCCGGCAGATCAGTGCCTTTGAGCCCTGCCGAGAAGAATATACGCAGCCAATCATAGGTCATGATGGTGCGCTGATAGTCCTTTTCGAAGCGGCGAAAGCGTTCACCGATCGACAGCGAACGGTCTGCGATCAGCGCTTCCCATTCCGGTTTCCAGCGTTTGAGGTAGACCTCCTCATAGACGCGCTCGAGCAGATCGTCCTTGCTCGGGAAGTAGCGATACAGCAAGGGCTGGGTGATGCCCAAGCGTTTCGCCAGCTCACGCGTTTGTCCCTCTAGACCGACCTCGGCAAAGAACGCGATTGCGCCTTCGACGATCAGGCGCTCCCGGTGCGCGGGGCTCATGCGCGGCTTCGGCACCGATTTGGTCTTTCGCGGTTTTGTCATGGTGCTCACTGAATAGTCGAAGTGTCGCAGTATTGACAGTCCGGCTGGAACGGCTCTAATTTATAGTTTGATAAATGAGCGGCTGACGTAATCAGTCCGATCCTGGGAGGACGGCGTGAAGGCGCCAGTATTCGCATATGCGAAGCCAGCTTCGTTGGCGGAAGTCTTTGATTGCCTCGACGGCGGTGAGGGCGTGCGCCTGCTGGCAGGCGGGCAAAGCCTGATTCCTTCGCTCAATATGCGGCTGTCAGCACCCACGGTGCTCGTCGACATCAATCATGTTTCCGCGCTTCGCGGCATTTCCGAAGCAGGTGGTGTGGTTCGTATCGGGGCGATGACGCGGCACCACGAACTCGCAACGTCGGCCTTGATTGCTTCACTTTTACCGCTGATTGCCAAAGCTGTTCCACACATCGCGCATCAGGCTATTCGCAATCGCGGAACCATCGGCGGTTCGCTGGCGCTGGCCGATCCCTCGACCGAATTGCCGGCCTGCTGTCTTGCGCTTGATGCCACGATCATTGCCGCCAACCGCAAGGGCGAGCGGCGCATTGCCGCACGGGATTTTTTTCTCGGGATTTACGAGACCGCACTTGCGCCGGATGACATTCTGATCGCCGTCGAATTTCCGCTGCCAGGCGAGGATGCGATTTGTGGATTCGACGAACTTGCGCGCCGGCACGGCGATTACGCCATTGTTGGTCTTGCCGCCCAAGGCGTGCGCAAAGGCCAAACGTGGTCATCGTTGAAACTAACCTTCTTTGGTGCGGGCGATCGCCCGCTGCTTGCTGAAGCGGCTGCGCAAGCCGTCGTCTTTGGAAAAGGCATTGGTGCGGCGCAGGCTGCGCTGGAAGACGCGCTCTCCCCATCCGATGACGGCGAGTGCTCGGCGAAAACCAAAATGCATCTGGCGCGGGTGCTGCTGGGGCGCGTTGTCGAAACCATGGAAAGCGGGACATGACCCCGGCCGCGGAAACCCACACCATTTCGCTGATCGTCAACGGCGAACGGGTCACGCGCGCCGTGGCAGCACGGATGCATCTGGTCGATTTCCTGCGCGAGCAGCTTGACCTTACAGGTTCGCATCTTGGTTGCGAGCATGGCGTCTGCGGCGCTTGCACGGTGCAGGTCGATGGCATCGCCGTGCGTGGGTGCCTGATGCTGGCTGTGCAGGCAGACGGCGCAACTGTCGTGACCATCGAAGGGCTAACCGATTCCGGAGTTCTGGCCGATGTGCAGGAGGCGTTCCTGCAACGCAACGCCTTGCAATGCGGATTCTGTACGCCGGGCATGCTGACGACCATCGCCGAGCTGCTGACGGTCGATCCCGATCCGTCGCGTGACACGATCCGCGATGCGATTTCAGGAAACTACTGCCGCTGCACTGGCTATCACGCCATCGTTGACGCGGTTCAGAACGTGGTCGTGGCGCGGCGCACCAAAGAGGCCGCCGAATGAGCGTTATCGACCAGATGAAAGGTCTTACTTTCCTTGACCGGCCGAACAGCTATATCGGCCGCTCGGTGCCGCGGCCGAATGCCAAGCGGCTGGTTCAGGGGCGTGGCACCTATGTCGACGATCTGCGCATGCCGAGGCTCGCGCACGTTGCGTTCCTGCGCAGTCCATATGCGCATGCGCGAATCCGCGGACTCGCTACATCTGCGGCTAAGGCCGCGCCGGGCGTCATCATGGTTGCAACCGGCGCCGACATTGCCAAGGTTTGTACGCCGTGGGTCGGCGTGCTGACGCATTTTAAAGGACTGAAATCCGCGCCGCAGTATGCGGTCGCGATCGAACGCGCTTGCTGGGCGGGTGAAGCGATCTGCGCCGTCGTCGCTAACAGCCGTGCCGAAGCCGAAGACGCCATCGCGCTGATCGAAGCTGATCTTGAGCCCTTGCCGGTTACCGTCGATATGGAAACTGCGCTCGATCCCGGTACCCCGATCATCCATGCCGAACTCGGCGACAATCTGGCGTTCGAGCGGACGCTGGACGTCGGCGATGTCGATGGCGCGTTTCGCGATGCTGCGGCTGTTGTCGAGAACACGTTCAGTGTCGGCCGTCACACCGGCGTGACGCTGGAGCCGCGCTCGATTATTGCCGACTGGAACGAGGGCGAGGAAAAGCTCACGGTCTATCATTCGTTCCAGGCGCCGCACATGATGCAGGACATCGTGTGCAAGCATCTCGGCCTGCCGGAAGCCAGCGTCCGCGTGGTGTGCAAGGACGTCGGCGGCTCGTTCGGCATCAAGGTTCACATCTATCCGGATGAGATGGCGACGGTGGCGCTGGCTAAGATACTCAAGCGTCCGGTGAAATTCATCGCCGACCGGCTTGAATCGTTTGTTTCCGACATCCATGCGCGTGATCATCGCGTGAAGGCGAAGATGGCGGTGAGCGCCGAGGGAGAAATTCTCGCCATCGAGATGGACGACCTCACCGGCATCGGGCCGTATTCGGTCTATCCGCGCACCAGCGCGGTGGAGGCCAATCAGGTCGTCAACCTGACCGGTGGTCCGTACAAGCATCAGAACTATCGTGCGCGGGCGCGCGTCGTGTTCCAGAATAAAGTTCCGATGTGCCAGTATCGCGCGGTCGGTCATCCGATTGCGGTCATGGTGACCGAGGGTCTGGTCGACCAGGCGGCCGCCGCGATCGGAATGGATCCGGCCGAAATCCGCCGGCGCAACGTGATTCGCGACGACGCGCACCCATCGATCGCCGCGTCCGGCATCAAGTTCGAGAAACTGTCGCATCAGCAGTCGCTGGAAAAGCTGCTGACGATGATGGATTACGACGGCTTGCGAAAAGAGCAGGCCGAGCTCCGCGCCAAAGGCATTTACCGCGGCATCGGGCTCGCGGCGTTCATCGAGATCACCAATCCGTCGGCGGCATTCTATGGCGTCGGCGGCGCGCGCATTTCCGCGCAAGACGGATGCACCCTGCGGCTCAATCCGCAGGGCGGCGTGATCGCCGCGATCGGCGTCACCGAACAGGGGCAAGGCACCGAGAGCGTCATTGCACAAGTGGTGGCGACCGCGGTTGGCGTGCCGATGTCGGATGTCCGCGTGGTCACCGGCGATACCGACGCAACGCCTTATGGCGGCGGAACATGGGCGTGCCGCGCGGCTGGCATCGGCGGCGAGGCTGCGTGGCAATCCGGCAAGGCGCTGCGCGCCAATATTCTGGAGGTGGCGGCAGTCATTCTGCAATCGACGCCCGATGCGCTTGATGTCCGCGAAGGCAAGATCGTCGATAAGGCAACGGGCGTGGAACGCATGACGCTCGCCGAACTTGGCCGCGTCGCTTACTTCCGGCCCGATACGCTGCCAGCCGACCTCAAGCCGGAGTTTGTGGTGACGCGGCATTACGTGCCGAAAGATTATCCGTTCGCATTCACCAACGGCATGCAGGCGTCTTACCTCGAAGTCGACACCGACACCGGCTTTGTTAAACTGCTGAAGCACTGGTGTGTCGAAGATTGCGGCACGGTGCTCAACCCGCAACTGGTCGACGAACAGATTCGCGGGGGCATCGTCCAGGGTATCGGTGCGGCGTTGTTCGAGCATTGCCGCTACGACTCGCAAGGTCAGATGCTAAACGGCAGCATGGCCGATTATCTGGTGCCAATGTCGTCCGAAATGCCGGATATGGAGGTGGGGCATGTCGTCACGCCGACGGCGTCTTCTGAACTCGGCGCGAAGGGTGCGGGTGAAGCGGGAACGGCAGGCGCGCCGGCGGCAGTCATCAACGCCATCAACGATGCGCTGCGGCCTTTCAACGCTCATGTCTCGGTTCAACCGGCGCGGCCGGAGGAAATTCTGCGTGCATTAGGCAAGGTCTGACTTAAAGTTACCAGCAACGATCCGACAGAGATCAATACGGGAGGATATTCTCATGACCAGCAAATTCGGGACGACCCGGCGTCGGCTGCTACACGGCGCGGCAGCCATCGGAGCCATCGGTACGGCACCGTCGTTGTTTTCGATCGCGCGTGCGCAGGCGGGAACAATAAAGGTTGGTTTTCCGGTGCCGCTGACCGGACCTTTTGGTGCCGAGGCCAACGATCAGGTCAAGGCCGCACAGATCGCGATCAAGGACTTCAATGAGGCCGGCGGCTTCAACGGCCAGATGGCCGAATTGCTGGTGCGCGACGACAAGCTCAATCCGGGCGAAGCGGCGACCCGCACGCTTGAGTTGATCGAGAAGGACAAGGTCAATTTTATTGTTGGGTCGTTGTCGGCGGCGGTGCAGCTCTCGATCAACAACGTCGCCAAGGAGCGCGGCGTGATCTTCAACTCGATCAGCCAGTCGGATGCGATCAATGAGGTTAAGGATTGGTCGAAGTTCACCTTCCACGAGGCGATGAATCCACACATGACAGCGGGCGCGGTCGGCCGCTATGCGTTTCCGAAATTCGGCAAGAAGGTGGTGTTCCTGACTGCGGACTACGCTTATGGGCACGAAATGGTCCGTGGCTTCCAGCGCGCCGGCAAGGACTTCGGCATCGAGACGCTGGCCGACATTCGTCACCCGATCGGCGCCAG